>JBDSUN010000364.1:0-6942 GCA_039927735.1 Acidimicrobiales bacterium
CCGCCGGACAGCGAGAGGCCCTGCTCGCCGATGCGGGTGTCGAGCCCCCAGGGGAGGTCGAGGGCGAAGGTGGCCTGGGCCACCTCGAGGGCGGCCAGCACCTCGGCCTCGGTGGCGTCGGGCTTGCCCATGAGCAGGTTCTCCCGCACCGAGGCGGAGAACAGCGACGGCTCCTCGAAGGCGAACCCGACGTGGCGGCGGAGGCTGGTGACGGTGAGGTCGCGCAGGTCGTGCCCGTCGAGCGTGATGCGGCCGACGGTGGGGTCGTACAGGCGAGTGAGCAGGGTGACGAGGCTGGTCTTGCCGGAGCCGGTGGCGCCCACCACCGCCACCACCTCACCGGCCGAGACCTGCAGGTCGATGCTGTCGAGCACGGTGCGCTCGCTGCCCTCGTAGGTGAAGGACACGCCTTCGAAGCGGATGTCTCCACGCACCTCATCGAGGGTGATGGCGCCGGGCCGGTCCTGGATGGTGGGCTCGGTGTCGAAGACCTCGTAGAGCCGCACTGCGGCGCTCTCGGCCTCGCCGGCCAGCGCCATGATCCACGCCAGGATCTCGAGCGGGAACGTGAGCATCAGCACGTAGGAGACGAAGGCCACCAGGCCCCCGAGGGTGAGCCCGCCGGAGCCCACGGCCAGGACCCCGGCCAGCAGGACGGCCGTCAGGCTGATGTTCGGGATGAGGCCGAGCACCCAGACGAAGCGGGTGTGCACCGTGATCCGCTCCATCTGGGTGTCGTGGATCTGCCGGGCCTGGGCCTGGTAGCCGGCGAAGGCGACGTCACCTCGGCCGAAGGCCTTGAGCACCCGGATGCCCCTTGCGCCCTCTTCGATGGTGGTGGTGAGGTCGCCGGTCTGGTCCTGGATGCGGCGCACGATGGCCATGTACCGCTGCTCGAAGCGGTGGCACAGGATCAGCACGGGCAGCGTGGCGGCGAAGGTGAGCAGGGCCAAGGGCACGTGGAGGACGACGAGCACGCCGAAGATGGCCAGCACCTGCACGAGGATCAGCACGAAGAAGATGGCGCCGAACCCGATGAAGCGGCGCATGACGCTGAGGTCGGTCATGGCCCGCGACAGGAGCTGGCCGGACTGCCAGCGGTCGTGGAAGCCGACGTCGAGCCGCTGCAGCTGGGCGTACAGGTCATCTCGGATGCTCGTCTCCAGGCCGGTCGAGAGCACCGTCAGCAGGTAGCGACGGGTGAAGGCGAGGAACACCTCCACGAGCGCGATGACTGCGAGCAGTGCCGCCCAGCCGACCACCGCGTCGCGATCGCCGTCGGCGATCGGCCCGTCGATCACCTGCTTCACCACGAGCGGGACGGCCACCATGCCTCCGCTCGAGATGATCGACGAGACCACGATGACGACGAGGTGGCGTCGGTAGGGCGCCAGGTAGGAACGGGTGCGCCAGAGCGCGCGCTCGCGCCAACCCCCACCCCTTCGAGCCATGGGCTCATCATCCCCCAAGGGTGTGACGGCCGTCGTGTCGGTTTCGGGCTCAGCCAGTCCGGCCGACTGAGGGGGCCTCAGCCGATGGCGTCGGGGCGCTCGGCTCCCCGGAGGGCGGCATCGGTGCCGCCGTCCATGGTGATGACCGAACCGCAGAAGAAGGCCGCCTCCACCGAGAGGAGGTAGGCCAGCAGCCCGGCGACCTCGGTGGCCCGCCCGGCCCGCCCGGCCGGGATGGGGTAGACCTCGCCGAGCCCCATGATGGTGCCCTCGGTGCCCTCGGTCATCGGCGTGGCGATGAAGCCAGGGGCGATGGCGTTGAGGCGCACGCCGGCCCCCACCCAATCGGGGGTGACGGCGTGCTGACGCACCCAGCGGGCCAGCGCCAGCTTGCTGGCCCCGTAGGCACCCACGCCGTGGCCGGCCACGGCGCAGGCGGCCGCCTCATCACCCGACAGGCACGCGGACACGTGCTCGAGGGAGAGCCCCGGCTGGGTGGTGGAGGAGTTCGAGCTCACAGCCACCGCGCTGGCGCCGGGGCGACCGGCCAAGAGCGGGCGCAGCCCGACGAGGGTGGCCACGGCCCCGAAGTAGTTGATCGAGGTCACGAGGGCACCGTCGTCATGGCTGACACCGGCCGCCGCCACCAGCCCGTCGAGGGCTCCGTCGCTCTGCGTGGTGACCGCCTCGACCATGGCTCCCCTCCCCGACGGGGTGGCCAGGTCGGCCAGGACCTCGGCGTCGCGCACGTCGACGCCGATGACGGCGTGACCGTCGGCTTCGAGCCGCTTCCGCAGCGCCCCGCCGATGCCGCCGGCCGATCCCGTGATGGCGATGGTGCTCATCGACCCATCCTCCTACGTCCCGCCTGGCAACGGGAGCAGGGGCGCACTAGGAAGCCACCGTGCTCGGGGGGATGCGACGTTGGCTGGACGAGTGGCGTCCGTCCGCCATCACTCTCGGCGCGCCGGCCTTCCCCCTCTTCGTGCTGTTCGGCCTGAACGCCGTCGACGAGCTGGATCGCTCGGCCTTCGCCGTCCTGTTGCCCGACATCCGTGACCACTTCGACCTCAGCGATGCCGGCGCGCTGCAGCTCGTGTCGCTCACCACGATCGCCGTGCTCCTCATCGAGGTGCCGCTGTCGTTCTACTGCGACCGCGGCAACCGGGTGCGGATCGCGGCGCTCGGTGCCGCGGTGTGGGCGCTGTTCTCCGTCGGCACCGGCGCCTCGGTGTCGGTGGCGATGCTGGTGGCCATGCGGATAGGTGCCGGCACCGGCCGGGCCGTCGTCACGCCCACCCACTCCTCGCTGCTCTCCGACTTCTACGAGCCGGCCACCCGGGTCAAGGTCTTCTCCGCCCACCGCCAGGCGAACTCGCTGGGCCAGATCCTCGGGCCCCTCATCGCCGGCGTGCTGGCCCTCCACTTCGGCTTCCGGGCGCCCTTCTACGTCTTCGCCATCCCGACCCTGGTCTTCGTGGTGCTGGCGCTGCGGCTCAAGGAGCCGGTGCGCGGCTACCACGAGCGCCGGGCGGCCGGCGTCGACGAGGCGGCCGCCCAGGTCGCTGACGCCCACGAGAGCGCCTGGGCGACGATGAAGGTGCTACGCAACGTGCGCACCATCCGGCGTATCTGGGTGGCGGTGCCGTTCCTGGCCGTGGCCCTCTTCGGCGTCCCCAACCTGCTCTCCCTCGTCTACGAGGACGTCTACGGCCTGAACAGCGCCGCCCGAGGCGCCATCGCCGCCGGTGTGGAACCGCTCCAGGTGCTAGGCGTGTTCGTCGCCATGCCCCGGGTGGCCAAGCTGGCCATGCGCGACCCCGGGTTCCTGCTCCGGTTCGTGGGCGTCGTCGGGGTCGTCGACGGCGTGCTGCTGGTGATCCTCGCCTACGCGCCCAACGTGGCGGTGGCCATCGGGATGCACGCACTGCTGGCGGCCTCGATCGGCACGCTGGCCCCGGCCTTCTTCGCCCTCATCTCGATCGTGGCCCCGGCTCGGGTGCGGGCGGCGTCGTTCTCCACCATCTCCGTCTTCGCCATCCCTGGCATCGCCGTCTTCCTGCCGGTCATCGGCCGGGTCTCCGACTCGATGGGCATCCAGGCCAGCATGGTCGTCCTGGTCCCCATCGCAGTGACCGCCGGCTTCATCCTCGCCTCCGCCAGCAAGTTCGTGCTCGACGACATCGCCAACGCCCACGCCGACACGATCACCAGAGCCGACCTGGTCAGCGCCCCCGACACCCTCGAGGTCCCCCACCTGTAGCAGGAAGGTCACGTACCAGGACGCGGCGAGGCGGAGCCGGGTGGGCGGCGCGGCCCGCCTGGTCACGGTCCCCCGCAACGGCCGAGACCCGAGTCGAGGAACTTGGGGTCATCGGAGCGGGCCCGAGGCACCTGGGTTCACGGGTGACCCCTTGTGCCTCAGGCTCCTGCCGATGAACCCAGCTTCCTCACGTGAGCGCTACGAGGCCGCTATGTGCGAAACCCCGGTGGGAGCGGCCGACTTCATCCGGCGGCGGTTCCGCCGTCAGGTCGCAGAGCAGATCGAGCCGCTCAGGTCGGGCCGAGGGCGGACGACGGGGTCCAGCAGGAGTGGGTGCCGCTGCTGATGCGCTCGGGCAGGCGGACCCGGGCGATGGGGCCCTGGGTGATGTCGGTGGCGTCGAAGACGAGGCACTCGCTGAGGTCCCGGCCGACGTCGGTGGTGAAGGTGACCAGGTAGCCGTCGTCCTCGGCGGTGCCACCCGGGCGGGGGGCGAAGGGCGTCTCGCTGCCGAACACGCCGTCGCCGAAGGCGTAGTGCTGCTCGCGGCCGGTGTGGTTGTCGTGCTTGACGAGGCTGTCGAAGAGGAACCAGCCGGGGGCCCCGGTGACGTTGTAGGAGTAGCGGTGCTGGCGACCGGCGACGAGGCCGCTGATCATGCCGAACTCCATGATCCGGTCGGACAGCGGCTCCTCCTTGGTGTCGCCGGTCACCAGGTTGAAGCGCCAGCGGTGGGGGCGGGCTTGGAGCTGCTCGAGGTCGAGGTATCGGTAGACGGACGCCATGTGGGGGTCGCTGGTGTCCCTCTTGCGGGGCGAGGGGTCGTGCTGGAAGAACCCGTCGAGCACCACCTCGTCGCCGTCCTCGTAGGCGTTGATCCAGTGGAGGACGTAGGTGGGGTCCGCCTCGAACCACTGCGGCTCGCCGGTGCCGTCTCGGCGGACGATGGCGAAGCGGCTCGGCATGTCCGGGAAGAACCGGGGCAGATGGATGCCCTGGGTCAGGAGGTCGGGATCCCAGAACAGCGGCAGGTCGTTGAGGACCGCATAGTGCTCGGTGAAGGCCATGTCGTGCGGCAGGCGTGGGCCCGGTAGCTCCACCTCGATGGAGCGCTCCAGCCCGCCGTCGGCGCTGACGATGCCGAGGTGGAGGTACGGCCACTCCTTGCCGTAGCCGAACACCAGCAGCTCGCCGGTGCGCTCGTCGAGCTTGGGGTGGGCGGAGATGCCGGTGGACGACGGGAAGCCGGTCGCCCAGGCCGCCTTGCCCTGCTGCTCCAGCGTCTGCGGATCCAGGGCGTAGAGGTCGCCGCACTGCCAGAAGCTGGTGAGGGCCTGGCCGTTGTGCACGACGACGTCGGTGCTCGACGCATCCTTCATCCGACCGCGCGCACCCCACCCGTCTTCCCGCTTGGAGTGCTCGGGCAGGTCGAGCATGCCCGCCCAGAGCGACTCGGCCGCGTCCTGCTCGGCCAGGAAGCCGTCGGTGCGCACGAAGCGGTTCCGGTAGCTGGCCTGGCCATCGTGGAAGGCCATCTGGTGGAGCATCCCATCGCCGTCGAAGGGGTGGTACATCCCGATGGAGGGGTGGACCGGGTTCTCGGTGTTGCGGAGGTAGACGCCGGAGAGGTCCGCCGGCAGCTCACCCTCGACGACGAGGTCGTCGGCGTCCCACTCCCGGTGGTTGGGGCGCCAGGCCCCTGAGCGGTAGGGGTGGTCGTCGTCGACCGGCAAGGTCGAGGGCACCGTGCTGCGCAACGTGGCGACCATGCGACGGAGGCTAGGTCCGCTGGCCGATCCATGCCGTGAGGAGGTCGGCCACCTCGTGGCGGCCGCCGGTCTCGAAGTAGTGCTCGCCGGCGACGAGCTCGACTGCCTTGTCCTCGGCGGCGAGGGCCTCGTGGATGGCCTGGGCGTCGCTGGGAAAGACGCCGCGGTCGGCCAGCGACTGCACGACGAGCGACGGCACCGTGATCCGACCCAGGTGCGGTGCGCCCTGGCACTGGGACGTCTCCAGGCTCCACATCGACAGCCACGATCGCAGGGTGCTGGTGGCGCCGATGGCGAAGGGTCCGTAGTTGGCGCCCCGAGGGTCGCCGGCGTAGCAACCCGCCAGCCGGTCCGAGGGATCGAGGGTGAGGTCGGCGAAGCGGAGGTCGGCCCAGACGCGGTGCAGGTTGAAGAGGCGGTCCCATGCCCCGGCGGCTTGGAGGCGGTCGAGCTCGGCCAGGGCCCAGGCGGTGACGCGATCGTTGCGGGCTCGCTGCGCCGACCGGTACCGCTCGATGAAGTCGGCCTCGAACGGCACCGGCCGGCCGGTCGCGAACATGTCGAGGTCGGGGTCGACCGACAGCGGGTCGGTCTCGTCGGTCACCGACGGATCGATCCAGGCCGTCAGCACCTCGGGTCGCCCGGGGTGGGCGTTCAGCGAGATGTAGAGGTCGGCGGCCGGGAGCTCCAACACGGCGTCAGGCAGGTGCAGGCCGTGCGACGCCTCGATCGACGGGTCGGTGGCCTGCGAGAGGTAGGCGCCCATGAGGGAGCCGCCGCCCGAGTTGCCGAGGATGACGATCGTGTCGACGCCGGCCTCGTCCCGGAGCCAACGGACACCAGCGCCGATGTCGATCAGGGCGTGCTCCAGGAGGAAGTAGGCCTCGTTGCCGCGGTACCGGGTGTTCCACCCGAGGAAGCCGATGCCTCGCTCCGCCAAGAGCTCGGCCAGGTAGTGCTCCGAGAAGTCGACGTTGTAGTGGGTGGCGATGCACGCCACCGTCGGTCGGGTGCCGGCGGGCCGGTGGTAGAGCCCCTGGCACGGATGCGGCCCGTGCCCGGCCCGCCCGCTGGTGGCCGAGGTGAGGGCCACCCACTCCCGCTCGATGCCAGCCATCACACGCAAGGTAGGCCGCCCCAGCCGGGTGCGCCGCCGGAGGGACGGCGGGCTGCGACACTGGGGTGGTGCTCGCCCGCCTCCGGTCTGTGCCTCGCAGGGCGGCCGTGGGCGCGACAGTCGTGCTGGCGGTGGCGCTCGCGCTCGCCATGGTCCTCGTCACGGATGGGGATGATGGCGACGAGGAGGTGCGGGTGCGCAGCGAGGACGGCGTCACCACGACGACCCGTCCCTCGGTCCCGTCAACGTCCACGACCACGACGGTGGTGGTGACCACCACGACGGCTGCGCCCGTCACCTCGACCGTGCCGAGCGCCGCGCCGGCGACCGTACCGCCGACCG
>JBDSUN010000365.1:0-8995 GCA_039927735.1 Acidimicrobiales bacterium
GGTCGGCCGGGAAGAAGGACTCGATGGCGAGCTCGGCGAGGGTGATGTCGAGGGCGGTGCCGAAGGTGGCGAGGGTGCTGAACAGCGACAGCTCCTGGCCGCCGGGGCCCTCGAGCACGATCGGGACGAACAGCAAGCTGGCCGGGTCGGTGAGCACCGAGGACTGTTGGGTCACCCCGGGATAGGTCAACACCTCGTCGTAGAGCTCTTGCAGCTCAGGGTCGGGCGCCACGGCCAGCTGGCGTTGGAGGCGGATGAGCAGGTGCTCGCTCAGCTCGGCCAGGTTTCGGGTGCGCGGCGCCAGCCCGTCCGGGTGCAGGCCCAGACGGACGACGTTCACCGGCGGCTCGAGCAGGGCCGGTGCCACGCCCACGGTGAAGAGGGTCAGCGCCGCCGTGTTGGCGGTGACGAGGTTCCAGAGACGGTCGACGATCACCGACGGGTAGGGCTCGTGGCCGGCGAGGATCATGTCGAGGGCGCCCCGCACCGGGCTCATCTCCGCGTCATCCAGCGATCGCTCCCGATACATGGGGGCGAACCCGGCCGCCATCAGCAACGAGTTCCGCTCCCGGAGCGGCACGTCGAGGTGCTCGGCAAGGTGGAGCACCAGCTCCCGGCTGGGCCTCGAGCGCCCGGTCTCCACGAAGCTCAGGTGGCGGGCGGACACGGCTGCCTCGTTCGAGAGGTCCAGCTGGCTGAGCCGCCGGCGCTGGCGCCAGTCCCGCAGCAGGTCACCGATGCCGATGGGCGCCGAGATCGTGGTCATGCGGGCGACCGTACCGAGCCGACTCGCCCCCGTCGCCTACCTGGCAGGTAATCGTCTCGGCGCGCTCGCAGGGCCACGGTGGACCAATGACCGACATCACCACCACCGACACGGCCACCCTCGTCGACGTCTACCTCGAGATGTGGCGCACCACCGATGCCGACGAGCGGGCGGCCCTCGTCGGCCAGACCTTCACCGACGATGGTCGCCACGTCGACCAGCACGCCGACGCCACCGGCCACGAGGAGCTGACCGACATGATCGCCGGCGTCCACGCCGGGTTCCCCGGCTTTGCGATGGCCCGCACCAGCGGCATCGACCGCTTCGGTGACCAGCTCCGCTTCACCTGGGAGCTGCTGGGTGCCGATGGTGCCCTGATCGTCGCCGGCCTCGACATCGGCGAGGTGGCCTCTGACGGTCGCCTCGGTCGGGTCACGGGCTTCTGGGGCGACCTGCCCGCCACCTGAGCCTGCCCGCATCCTCGACAGCGGGTGTCAGTGACCCAGGTCTACGGTCGGGGACATGGCTCTCCAGATCACCTTCGACTGCGCCGACCCGCACGCCCAGGCCCGGTTCTGGGCCGTGGCCCTCGACTACGACGTCGAGGACCACGACGAGACGATCGGGCAGGTCATCGCCGCGGGCCACCTCCCGGCTGACAGCGATGACATTACGACCGTCGACGGCCGTCGGGCGTTTCGCAACTACGCCGGGGCCAAGGCTCGAGGCACCGACGACCGGCTCCTCTTCCAACGGGTCCCCGAGGCCAAGACGGCCAAGAACCGCGTCCACCTCGACATCCACGTGGAGGAGCGGCAGGCGAAGGTCGAGCAGCTGCTCGCTCTGGGTGCCACCAAGCTCTGGGACGGCCAGCTCGGCCCACAGACGTGGGTCACCCTCGCCGACCCGGAGGGCAACGAGCTCTGCGTTTCCTGACGCCGTGGCCTACATCAGCTTGGAGGGGGTGGCGCCGTCCCACTTGGTGAGGCTGGCACCGGTGACCCCGAGCTCGCCCATCTTCCCCATCAGGGAGGCGAGGTGGGGCGTGGCCATGTGGGTGTCCATGGCCGCCTGGGTGGCCCACTGCTCGGACACGTGGAACCGGCCGGGGTCGGCGAGGTCGCCGGAGAAGGCGTAGTGCTCGCACCCGTCCTCGGCGCGGGTGGCCTCCATGCAGTCGGTGAAGGCGGTGATGGCGGCGTCTCGCTGGGCGGGGTCGAGGTCGATGACCCCGGTGACGATGATCGAGTCAGGCATGGGCACTTCCTAGCCGAATCTCCCCGGCCCAGCCCGCGGGACGCCTGGCACCATGGCGCCCATGTCCGACCCGCTGACCCCGACCGATCGCACCAAGGTCCGCCGTCTCCCGGATCGGGGCACCCACGACCGGGCCGTCATCGACGAGGTGATCGACGAGGCCTATGTCGCCCACGTCGGCTTCGTGGTGGACGGTCAGCCGCGCGTCCTGCCGATGACCTACGGGCGCGACGGTGACGTGCTCTACCTGCACGGGGCGGTGGGCAACGCCATGCTGCGCGCCTCGATTGACGCCGAGGTGTGCGTCACCATCACCCTGCTCGACGGGCTGGTGCTGGCCCGGTCGGCCTTCCATCACTCCATGAACTACCGGGCGGTGGTGCTGCTCGGCGTGGCCACCAAGGTCACCGACGAGGCCGCCAAGCGCCACGCCTTCGAGGTGATCGTCGAGCACGTCATACCGGGCCGCACCCAGGTGGCCAGAGCGTCCAACGACTCGGAGCTTCGCACGACCCTCGTCCTGGCCCTCCCCATCGCGGAGGGCTCGGCCAAGGTCCGCACCGGTGGTCCCATCGATGACGAGGAGGACATGGACCTGCCGGTGTGGGCAGGCGTCGTCCCCCTCCGGCTCACCCCCGGCGAGCCGATCCAGGATCCTCAGCAGACCCAGGTGCTGCCGGCGCCTGAGGCACGCTCTCCGATCTGACGGTGCGTCAGATTAGGGTGTCGCCGACCGCAGACGAGGGGGACGCAGTGACCTACCGAGTGATCCAGTGGGCGACCGGCACCGTCGGCATCCACGCCGTGCCCGCCATCGTCGCCCACCCCCACCTGGAGCTGGCCGGGCTCTGGGTGCACTCCGACAGCAAGGCCGGCCAGGACGCCGGCGAGCTCTGCGGCGGGGCTCCGGTCGGCGTCACCGCCACCCAGGACATGGAGGCGCTGCTCGACCTCGATGCCGACTGCATCTGCTACACCGCCAACTCCGACCTGCGCCCTGACGGCGTCATCGACGACCTGTGCCGGATGCTGGCCTCGGGCAAGAACGTGGTGAACACGTCCTATGTGCCGCTGCTGTTCCCGGAGGCGGCCGGCGAGGGTGTGTACGACAAGCTCCAGGCCGCTTGCCTCGAGGGCGGATCCAGCATCTACACCTCCGGCATCGATCCCGGCTTCGGCAACGCCGGCGTCACCATCGGTGCCCTTGCCCTCTGCAAGGAGGTGCGGCGCGTCCGGATGCTCGAGATCGTCAACTACGCCACGTGGGACAACCCGTTCACGATGTTCGAGATCATGGGGTTCGGCAAGCAGGACGCGTCGCAGTCGCTGCTGCTGTCGCCCGGCTCGACGGCGCTGGCGTGGGGCCCGGTGCTGCACCTGGTCGCCAAGGCCATCGGCCTCGAGCTTGGCTCCGTGGAGGAGACCCAGGAGATCCTGCGGGCCGACGAGGACATCGCCATCGCCTCCGGCACCGTCGAGAAGGGCACCATCTCCGGGATGCGGTTCGAGATCATCGGCATGGTCGACGGCGAGGAGCGCATCGTCGTCGAGCACGTCACGCGGCTCCGTGACGAAGACGCTCCTGACTGGCCCCAGGGTGCCGGCTACCGCATCGACATCCAGGGCGAGCCCAACGTGAAGCTGGAGCTCGAGCTCAGCTCCGACGTCGGTGACCACAACCACGCCGGCTGCCTGGCCACGGCCATGCACGTCGTCAACGCCATCCCCCACGTCGTGCGCGCCGAACCCGGCGTCCTCACCTTTCTCGATCTCCCCGTCTACAGCGCCCAGGTCTGACCGACGTCTGTGCAGGATTTCGTCCGTTATGCGGACGAAATCCTGCACAGACGTCGTAGCGTTTCGGCGTGACCCAAGTCGTCGTCGTCGGAGCGGGGTTGGCCGGGCTGTCGGCCGCCTGCCACCTGGCCGGGGCCGGGCACGACGTCACCGTCGTCGAGGCTGGCTCGTTGCCAGGGGGCCGAGCGGGGTCGTTGGAGCGGGGCGGGTACCGCTTCGACACCGGCCCGACCGTGCTCACCATGCCGCACCTCATCGACCGGTGCTTCGCCGCGGCCGGTGTCGACGGCGCCGACCTGCTGACGCTTCGCCCCGTCGACCCGATGTACCGCGCCTGCTACGCCGACGGCTCCGAGCTGCGGGTACGCCACGGCCGCGACGCCATGACCGAGGAGATCCGCACGGTGTGCGGCCCGAAGGAGGCGGAGGCCTTTGGGCGGTTCTGCGAGTGGCTCACTCGGCTCTACGACCTCGAGATGCCGACCTTCATCGAGCGCAGCTTCGACTCGCCGCTCGACCTGATGTCGCCGCTGCGTCCCGCCCTCGAGCTGGTGCGCCTCGGCGGCTTCCGCCGACTGGCCAAGGTGGTCAGCGGCTACTTCGACGACGAGCGGCTGCACCGGATCTTCAGCTTCCAGGCCATGTACGCCGGCCTGGCACCGTACGAGGCGCTGGCCATCTACGCCGTCATCACCTACATGGACAGCGTCAACGGCGTCTTCGTCCCCGTCGGCGGCATGCACGCCCTACCGGTGGCCCTGGCCAAGGCGGCCGAGCAGGCGGGGGCCAAGTTCCGCTTCGACACCAAGGTCGATCGCATCCTCCTTCAGCACGGCACCAGCGGCCCGGTGCGGGGCGTTCGCCTCGAGGGCGGCGAGGTCGTGAGCGCCGAGGCGGTGGTGGCCAACCCCGATCTGCCCGTGGCGTACCGCACCCTGCTGCCCGGCCTCGACGCGCCGAGGACGGCCCGCAAGGGGACGTACTCGCCCTCCGCGCTGGTGTGGCACGTTGGGGTGGAGGGCGACCTGCCGCCGGGCACGGAGCACCACAACATCCACTTCGGTCGGGAGTGGGACGGCGCCTTCAGGGCGATCCTGAAGGACGGCGTGCGGATGCCGGACCCGTCCCTGCTCGTCAGCGTGCCGTCGCTCCACGAGCCGACCATGGCCCCGCCCGGCCGCCATGCCCTCTACGTGCTGGAGCCCACCCCGAACCTCGACGGACGGGTCGATTGGACCCAGGAGCGGGGTCGCGCGCGTGACGACCTCGAGGCTCACCTGGTGCGCCTCGGCTACCCCACCAACATCGAGGTGGAGGAGCTCGTCGACCCGCTCGACTGGGAGGCGCAGGGCATGGAGCGGGGTACGCCGTTTGCGCTGTCCCACAAGTTCCTGCAGACGGGTCCCTTCCGTCCGGGCAACCTCGACAAGCGTGCGCCCGGGCTGGTGTTCACCGGCTCCAGCACCCTCCCCGGCGTCGGCGTGCCCATGGTGCTGGTGTCAGGCATGCTGGCGGCGGAACGCGTTGCCGCCATGGGGGCCTGATGCCGATCACGCTCGATGAGAGCTATGCCCGCTGCCGCCAGCTCAACAAGCGCTACGGCACCACCTACTACTGGTCCACCTTCGCCCTGCCGCGGGTGAAGCGGCACCACGTATGGGCGCTCTACGCCTTCTGCCGTCACGCCGATGACATCGTCGACGACCTCGGTCCGGCATCCGTCGACGTGCGGGAGAAGGCGCTGGCCGACTTCGGTGACCGCTTCTTCGCCGACCTCGCCGCCGGCCGCTCGGACGACCCGGTGCTCAAGGCGGTGGTCCACACCGTCCGCGCCTTCGACATCGACCCTGACTGCTTCCGCCGCTTCCTGCGCTCGATGGCCATGGACCTCACCGTCGCCGGGTACGCCACCTGGGACGACCTGCTCGTGTACATGGACGGCTCCGCCGCCGTCATCGGCGAGATGATGCTCCCGATCCTCGAGCCGCTCGTGCCCGAGGCGCTCGGCCACGCGCGCGACCTCGGCAACGCCTTCCAGCTCACCAACTTCCTGCGCGACGTGGCCGAGGACCTCGACCGGGGTCGCGTCTACATCCCGCAAGAGGACCTCGACCGCTTCGGCGCCGACCCCCACCGGCGCACAGTCGACGAGCCCTGGCGCCAGGTCATGCGCTTCGAGGTCGACCGCTGCCGCCATCTCTACGGCTCCGCTGACATGGGCGTGGGGATGCTGCCGCCCAAGTCGGCCCGCTGCATCCAGGCCGCCCGCACCCTCTACTCGGAGATCCTCGACCGCATCGAGGCCTCGGGCTACGACGTGTTCGCGGAACGGGCCACCGTGCCCACCTGGCGCAAGGCCACCCTGGCTGTCCGCATGATGCGGTGACCAGCACGACGATCGCCTTCCTGGTGATCGGCCTGTTGGCGGGCACGATCCTCATGTGGCGACTGCCGGTGCCGGAGAACGGGAGCGGCGATGCCAGCCTGACGTCGGTGATCATCCCGGCCCGCAACGAGGCCGGGAACCTCCCGACTCTGCTCTCCTCGCTGGTCGCGCAGACGAGCCGACCCCTGGAGGTGCTCGTGGTCGACGACGGCTCCAGCGACGCCACCGCCGAGGTGGCGAGGGCCGGCGGCGCCTCCGTCATCACCGCCGAGCCGCCACCGACGGGATGGGCAGGCAAGCCGTGGGCCTGCGACACCGGGGTGCGAGCCGCACGCGGCCAGCGTCTCCTGTTCCTCGACGCCGACGTCCGCCTCGCCCCCGACGCCCTTGCCCGCCTGTCCGCGAGCGCGTCCGCCCCGGCGAGCCTGCTCTCGGTGCAGCCGTTTCACGACGTGGTGCGCTCGCACGAGCAGCTCTCTGCGTTCCCGAACGCCGTCGCCTTGATGGCCTCGGGAGCTGCGGCCGTGCATCCGTCACCACGCCCCGGCCTCGCCTTCGGCCCGTGCCTGCTCACCACGCCCGAGGCATTGCGGTCGGCCGGCGGCTTCGAGGAAGTGCGCGCCGAGGCCATCGAGGACATCGCCCTCGCCCGCGCCTACGACCGTGCAGACCTGCCGGTGCGGTGCATCGGGGGTGGCGACGCCGTCCGGTTCCGCATGTATCCAGATGGTGTGCGCTCCCTGGTGCAGGGCTGGGGCAAGAACCTCAGCGGCGGCGCCCGTCGAGCCCGCCCGCTGCCGCTCGCCGGTGCCGCCATCTGGGTGTGCGCGGCGGTAGCCGCCTCCCTCGAGGTGATCCAGGCCGACACGCCATGGGCAGTGGCCGCCTACGCCGCCATCGCGGTGCAGCTCGGCTGGATCCTGCGCCGCGTGGGCTCGTTCCGGTGGTGGGTGGCGGCGCTCTTCCCGATCCCGCTCCTGGCCTTCCTCGGCCTGTTCGCCTGGTCGCTGGTGCAGCGCGTCGTGCGCCGCCAGGTCACCTGGCGAGGCCGCCAGATCCCTGTCTGATGCCGCTGCTGCTCACGCTGTCGTTCGTCGGCACCCTGCTCGCCAACGTGGTCGCGTGGGCCGTGATCCACACCGCATCAGGCTGGTGGGTGCACCGCCTCCCCCTCGATCGCCTCCAGCACGAGGGCTGGCTCCTCCGCCCCCGTCGGTGGGAACGGGAGGGCCGCACATACCAGCAGTACCTCCGCATCCGACGCTGGAAGGACCACCTTCCCGAGGCCGGCGCCGTCTTCTCGGGAGGCGTCAGCAAGCGCAACCTCACCGGCTCGCTGGCGGGCGGCCTCGCCCGCTTCGTCGCGGAGACCCGGCGAGCCGAGCGAGGCCACTGGCTCGCACTGGCAGGAGGCCCCGTGTTCGCGCTGTGGAACCCACCCAGTGGGCTCGCGCTCATGGTCGCCTACGGCGTCGTGGTCAACGCCCCCTTCATCGCCGTCCAACGCCACAATCGCCTGCGCGCTCTGCGGGTGCTGGCCCGCCCAACCCGGTGACCACCCGCGGCCGCCGCTCCGCACCTCTCGTTCTGCCGGCGTCTCAGCGACAATCCCGCCCAGGCATGCGACTTGTCGCTACAAGCGCGGCGCAATGAGCTTTGCAGGACACCCACATCTTCAGGACTGTGGTGTTGGCGATAGGGCCGAGGGAGCGACGGCGATGGTGAGGTCCATCTGGCGGGCGAGGGTGAGGTCGTCGGCGCGCACTTGCGACAATCGGCGACCGCAGTGAGACGACCCTGTCGCAGGCGTCGGCCATGGTGATCACCAGACGTCAACCTGCGGCGGTCGTCGACCCCTTGCGGGTTGATCGGTCGCCCCGGTCTCGTCACTCCGGCAGTTGCCCCGGTCGACGTTTCATGAGCGAAGATACGCGAGCGCTCTGTCGACGTTGTCGGCGAGCGGGTCGATGCTGTCGAGCACGAGGCGTTCCTGCTGCCACTCCTGCCACTCGCTTCGGCGTGCACACACCTCATCCCACGTCGGCTCCGGGAACCCATCGATCGTCCGGACCCGTGTGGCGAGCCGACTGCGATGTAGCTCAGGGTCGCTGCAGAGCACCTCGATCACTCGAACGGGCACGCCAGCGTCCGTGGCAGCTTGGCGCCACATGTCGCGAGCCACTTCGAGGGAGTTGACCGCGTCCGCGATCACCGGCATCCCGAGGCGAAGCTGGTGCTGAGCGAGCACAGCTGCCACCTCATATGCGGCGACCCCGGTCTCGAAGGAGGGCGAGATCCCGCAACGCCAGATGGCGGCCTCGATCGGATCGACCGGCAAGACCGTTGCGGGAAGCAGCCGGCCGACCTCATCAGCGACGGCGCTCTTACCGGCCCCGGGTAGACCGCTCAGCACGACCAACATGCGGCACATCCTGATCCAGATTGCGTCGGAACCCGCTACCCGGATTCAGCGCTTCCTGCCCACTGAGGGCGCCCACGTCACCCCGGCAGGACTGTGGCACTGGCGAGGTCAAGGGCGAGGGCGCGGCGAGGCGGAGCGGGTTTGTCGTTGTCGCCTGGTCACAGTCGCCCGTGCCCGACCCACCTGAGGAAGCTGGGTTCGTTCGCGAGCGCCTGAGGCACACGGGGTCACCCGTGAACCCAGATGCCTCGGGCCCTGTGCGATGACCCCATGTTCCTCGGGTCCGTTCCTTCTGGGATGGTTGGGGCATGAGGGCGCGCCACCCGCGCTCCCATGCCCCCAACCTCGTGGCGAGGGACCGTGAGCA
>JBDSUN010000366.1:0-4281 GCA_039927735.1 Acidimicrobiales bacterium
CCCAGTGCAGCTCGTTGAGGCGCGTCGCCAGCCGCTCGGCGAGCCGCCTGGCGTTGACGAAGATCAGCGTGGAGCGGTTCTCCAGCACCAGCTCCAGCAGCTTCGGGTGCATGGCCGGCCAGATGGATCGGCGAGCGGGACCGGCGGCGGCGGGACCGGACGTGGGCTCGTCGATGATGGTGCCGAGCTCGGCCATGTCGTCGACGGGGATCACCACCTCGATCTCCAACGTCTTGCGGGTGCCGGCGTCCACCACCGTCACCGGTCGAGGTCGGCGCTCGCCGCCCGGCCCTTCCTCGGTGCCGCCGAGGAACCGGGCGATCTCCTCCAGCGGCCGCTGCGTGGCCGACAGCCCGATCCGCTGCGGGGACGGCCCCCCGCCCGCACGGACCCAGTGGTCGAGCCGCTCGAGGGTGAGGGCCAGGTGGCTGCCCCGCTTGGTGGCGGCCAGCGCGTGGATCTCGTCGATGATCACCGCCTCGACGCCTCGCAGAGTCTCTCGCGCCGCGGAGGTGAGCATGAGGTAGAGCGACTCGGGAGTGGTGATGAGGATGTCGGGCGGGTTGCGCACCAGCAGTCGCCGCTCGTCGGGCGCCGTGTCGCCCGTGCGCATCCCGACCGTGGGCTCGGTGTAGGTCTCGCCGAGCCGCTCGGCCGCCAACCGGATGCCCTGCAGCGGGCTGCGCAGGTTCTTCTCGATGTCCACCGCCAAGGCCCGCAGCGGCGAGATGTAGAGCACCCGGGTGCGGTGCGTCCGCTCGGTGGCGGCCGGTCGGTTCACCAGCGTGTCGATCCCCCAGAGGAAGGCCGACAGCGTCTTGCCCGAGCCCGTCGGCGCAAGGATCAGGGTGTGCTCGCCGCCGGCGATGGCCGGCCACCCCTGCGCCTGCGGCGGCGTGGCCTCGGGGAACGACGTCTCGAACCACGCCCGCACCGCCGGCGAGAACGGCGCCAGCGGATCCACGACAGCCACAAGCCAAGGTTACCGAGGGAATGCGACAGCACCTGTCAGGGATCGGCCGCCATGGCGGGGCGAGCCATCAACCGCTTGTCGGGAGCTGCTCAGGTGGCCGCCGGGCGCTCGGCCCGGGGCCGGTGGTGCGCCCAGGGGCGGGCCTCCTCGAGCTGGGCGGCGAGCCGCAAGAGCGTCATCTCGTCACGGAGCCGACCGCAGAGCTGGACGGCGAGCGGCAGGCCCTGCGCATCGAACCCGGCGGGGACGGACGCGGCTGGCTGGCCGATCACGTTCCACGGGACCGCCCATGCCGTGACGTTGGACCGCAGGAGCGATCGGGCGACACCGCGGCCTGCGACCTCGGTGATGATCGGTGGCGGAACCCCGGCCATCGGCGTCAGGACGACGTCGGCTCGGTCGAAGCTGCGGTTCATCCGTGACGCGATGGCAGCCTCACGGCTGCGTGCCTTCGCCAGCCGGGCGCCAGGGAGCCAGCCGGCGAGGGCGGCCAGGCGACGGGTGGTGCGCTCCAGGCGAGCGGGGCGCGCCATCGTCGCCACGTCCTGCTCGAGGCCCTTGAGATAGCGGACGGAGGCGTTCCAAGTCGTCTCGAACCCGTAGTCCACCTCCTGCTCGAAGACCTCGTGGCCAAGCGAGCGCAGGAGCTCCGCCGTCCGCTCGAGCCCAACGCGTCGCTCGTCGCCAAGGCGAGCGAGCGAGCCAGGCGGAGGCTTGAACGACACGGCGATCCGCAGTCGATCGGGCCCCGAATCGAGCGCTGCGAGGAAGCCTCCTTCCGGCCGGCCGTCGGCCGTGGCGTCGAGGAACGCAGCGGCATCGCGCACCGTTCGGACGAGCGGCCCGTACGCCGTGAGGCCGTTCCAGGCGTCGACGTGGTCGGGTCCGAGCGGGATGCGGTCGCGCTGGGGCTTGATGCCGAACAGCCCCGTCAGCGCCGCCGGGTAGCGGATCGAGCCGCCTCCGTCGGACCCCAGCGCCGCTCCGCACATCCCGGTCGCCGCCGCCACTGCGGAGCCACCCGACGAGCCGCCCGGCGTGCGGTGGATGTCCCATGGGTTCGACGTCGCCCCCCAGGTCGCCGACGCTGTCCACGGCCACAACGTCATCTCGGGGACGTGCGTCTTGCCGATCACGATGGCACCCGCCGCTCGGAGCCGGGACACCACGTCAGCGTCGACTGCCTTCGGCGGGCCGAACGCGTCGGTGCCCCAAGCCGTCACCTCGTTGGCGACGTCGACATCGTCCTTGATCGCCACCGGCACACCGAGCAGCGGGAGGTCATCCGAGATAGAGGGAAGGGCGTCCGCCCGGTCCGCTTCGGCCAGGGCGGTATCCGGGAACACGACGCGGTACGCGTTCAGATCCGGATCGACCGCATCGATCCGGGCCAGCGTCGCCTCGACGACCTCACGCGCGGACACCTTCCGACTGCGGATCAGGCGCCCCTGCTCGGCGGCCCCGGCGTACGCCAGCTCCGTGGCATCCATCGTGTGGACCCTAGGCAGATCACGGCGCCCGCCGGCGGTGGAGCGACGCCGCCGTCAGGGCGGGTTGGGCTACTCGACGGTGAGCGTGCCCACCATGTTGGGGTGGAGGTCGCAGATGAACTCGTAGGCGCCGGCGTCGAGGGTGACGTCGAGCTCTTGGCGGCTGGGACCGAGCTCGAGGTCGGTGGCGGGAGAGGTGGGGGCGTCGGGCAGGTGGACGTTGTGGTTCTGCCCGTCGTCCTGGTTGTCCACCACGATCGTCAGCGGGCCCGGTTCGGCCTCGAGGCAGTCGGTGTCCCACAGCAGGTCGTCGGCCACGAGGGTGACCTCGCCGCCCTCGGCCACCTTGCACCCGCCGGCCACCGGAGGGTCGGGCTCGCCGGTGTCGCCGCAGGCGCCGAGTGCCAGGGCGAGGACGAGCGCGGCGGCGATCAAGCGGGGCATGTGGGCGGTGAGCGTACCGGTGGGTGATGTCGTCGCCGCCTTCGTGGTGGTGTTCCTGGCCGAGCTGGGCGACAAGACCCAGCTCGTCGCCCTCACCCTGGCCGGGCGCTACCCGGCCCTCAAGGTGCTGGCCGCCTTCGGGGCAGCCATCGCCGTCCTGCAGACCCTGTCGGTGACGGCCGGTGCCCTCATCAGCCAGGCGGTGCCCGACCGGGCCATCGCAGTGGGCGCCGGGCTGCTGTTCCTCGGCTTCGCGGTGTGGACCTGGCGCTCTGCCGGCGCGGACGGCCCCGATGACGTCGGGGCCACTGCCGGACGGGCCGGCCTGGTGAGCGTGGCCGGCGCCTTCTTCCTGGCCGAGCTGGGCGACAAGACGATGCTGACCACCGCCGGCCTGGCCGCCGACCGGGGCGCGGTGCCGGTGTGGATCGGCTCCTTCGGCGCCATGCTGGCCGCCACCGCCCTGGCCGTGCTGGCCGGCCAGGCCCTCACCACCCGTGTGTCGCCGGAGCGGCTGCGGCGGATCGGTGCTGTCGCCTTTGCCGTGGTCGGCACCGTCACCCTGGCGGGCGCGGCGCTGGGCTAGCGGCTACCAGCCCACCTCGGCGCAACCGCGGTGGTCGGTCGGCTCGATCTGCAGGGTGGCGTGGCCGATGCCGTATCGGTCGCGGAGGAGGTCGCGCGCGTCGTCCAGCACCCGGTGGTGGTCGGCGCTCAGCTCGACGACGAGGTGGGCGGACAGCACCTCCATGTCCGAGGTCAGCGTCCACACGTGCAGGTCGTGCACCTCCACCACGTCGGTCCCCGCCACCAGGTCATCGTGCAGGGCGTCGAGGTCGGTGCCGGGCGGGGCGGCCTGCACGAGGATGCGGATGGCCCGGCCGGCCAGGCGCAGCGAGCGCGGAGCGATCCACAGGGCGATGGCGACGCCGACGGCCGGGTCCACCCACGTCCACCCCGTCACCTGCAGCACGACGGCGCTGGCGATCACGCCGACGGAGCCCACCGTGTCGGCCAGCACCTCGAGGTAGGCGCCCTCCATGTTGAGGGACTCCTTGGCCCCTTCCCGCAGCAAGGCGAAGGCCACCAGGTTGGCTCCCAGGCCGAGCAGGGCGACCACCAGGACGCTGCTGACCGAGATCTCGGCGGGGTCGTCGAAGCGTCGAACGGCCTCCACCAGCACGTAGGCGGCCACGCCGAGCAGGAGGACGGCGTTGGCCAAGCCGGCGAGGATCTCCAGCCGGTACAGGCCGAAGGTGCGGTCGGTGCGCCGCGAGCCTCGAGCGGCGAGGTGGATGGCGGCGAGGGCCATGCCGAGGCCGACGACGTCGGTGAGCATGTGGGCAGCGTCGGAGAGCAGAGCCAGCGAGCCGG
>JBDSUN010000367.1:0-5207 GCA_039927735.1 Acidimicrobiales bacterium
GGACGGTGAACCGGCAACCGCAGGTCGAAGCGGTCGAGCAGCGGCCCGGAGAGGCGGCGCTGGTAGCGGGCCCGGGCCCCGTCGGAGCAGCGACACCCACCGGGGCGACTGCCGTACCCGCAGGGGCACGGGTTCATGGCCGCCACCAAGAGGAAGCGGGCCGGGAAGGTGACCGTGGCGGCGGCGCGGGCCACCCGCACCACCCCCTCCTCGAGCGGTTGGCGCAGTGCATCGAGGACATGGGTGGCGAACTCGGCCAGCTCGTCCAGGAAGAGCACGCCGTTGCAGGCGGCACTGATCTCGCCGGGTCGCATCGTGGCGCTGCCGCCCCCGACCAGAGCCACCGAGGAGGCGCCGTGGTGCGGCGCCCGGAAGGGCGGGTGGCGGACGAGACCGTCGGCGGGCAGCCCGAGGCCCGCCGCTGAGTGGATGCGGGTGGTCTCCAGCGCAGCTCGGTCGTCGAGCGGCGGCAGCAGCCCGGGCAGGCGAGAGGCGAGCATCGTCTTGCCTGCGCCTGGCGGCCCCAGCAGCAGGAGGTGATGGCCGCCGGCCGCCGCCACCTCAAGGGCATAGCGACCCACGGGCTGTCCCCGCACGTCGGCGAGGTCAGGCACCCGCAGGAGCGACTCGGGCGCCACCGCCGAAGCCGGGCTGGGCCACGGCTCCGCCCCGCGCAGGCAGGCGAGGAGAGCCGCCAGGTTGGCGAGCCCATGGACGGCTTGGCCGCCGATCAGACCGGCTTCGCCGGCGCTGGCCGCCGGAAGGACGACGGCCCGGTCGCCCAACGCCTCGATGAGGCAGAGCGTGCCAGGGACCGGGCGCAGCGAGCCGTCCAGCCCGAGCTCGCCGAGGAAGGCTCGCCCCTCTACGACCTCCGGCGGCAGCTGCTCCGAGGCCACGAGCAGGGCGATGGCGATGGCGAGATCCAGTCCGGACCCGATCTTGCGCACGGTGGGTGGGGCCAGGTTCACCGTCACCCGCTGCATGGGCCAGACGCACCCGCTCGACAGCAGGGCGGCCCGCACCCGCCCGCTGGCCTCCCGGCAGGCGGCGTCGGGCGAGCCCACCACGGTGAAGGACGGCAGGCCGGAGCTCACGTGCACCTCGACGGTGACGGCGTGGCCGTCGACGCCGAGCAGGGAGGCTGACGGGACAAGGCCGAGCACGGCACCGCTCCTCGGATCGCAGATCGGGAGGAGGGCCGTCGACCGCGCCGGCCATCGAGGCGCTAGCCCACCGTAGACGGCTCGGGAGGCGACGGGAAGGGGTCAGCTGGCGCGGGCGAGCAGCCAGTCGAGGATGTCGCCGCCCACCCTCGATTGGTCGATCCGAGGGACGTGTCCGCCGCCGTCGATGGTGTCGAGCTGCACCGCGATGCCCGGGGCACAGCCGTCAAACGCGGTCACGCGGGTCTCGGCGCCCTCGATGTCCGGCACGAGGTCCAGCGGCTCGCCCTGCACGGGCTCCGCGTCGCAACGGCCGCGCGCCGCCCACCGGACCACGGTCTCCACCGCCCCGGGGTACGGCGCGGTGATCCGGCCCCCGTCGTAGGAGATCACCCCGTCGTCGGTGCCGTGCAGGTGCAGGACCGACACGGGACGGCTGGGGCGACAGTCGCCGTCGTTGGGCTGGTCGGCCCCGGCCAGCACCGCCACGGCCGTCAGCTGGTCCGCCAGCTCGCAGGCCAGTCGATAGGTCATGAACCCACCGTTGGAGTGACCGAAGACGTAGATCCGGTTGGGATCGATGGGTCGCGCCTCGATGGCTTCCTCGATGAGGCCCTGCAGGTAGGCGACATCGTCCACCGGGGTGCCGGTGAAGTTGCAACAGGCCGGCCCGGCATCCCAGAATCGCTTGCCGGACGGCTCGCCCGTGCCGTCGGGGAGCAGCACGTACAGGCCGCGCGAGCGGGCCTGCTCGGTGACCCCGAGGTAGGCGTCCTGCTGGGCGGCGTCGCTGCTGTACCCGTGCACGAGCAGCAGTAGGGGCGCCGGCGCCGTCACCTCGTCAGGGGCGACGAGGGAGGCGGGGCGGTCCTCGGGGCCGAGCTCGGTGGACCCCACCTCGACCGGGCGGGTGCTCGTGGTGCTGGCCACCGAGGTCGTCGTGGTGGGTGACGCATCGTCGGAACCCCCTCCGCAGCCGGCCACCAGGGCCAGCGTGAGCGCGATGCCGGCGAGCCGCGCCCCTGTCACCGTCCCTCGAACATGGGCGGGCGCCTGTCGACGAAGGCGCCGATGGCCTCCGCCGTGTCTCTGGTGCCGAGGTTGACCGTCTGGCTCCGGGCCTCGTCGTCGAGGGCCTGCTCGAAGCTCTGCTCGAAGGACCGATTGAGCATCCGCTTGGTCATCGCGAGCGCGATCGGCGGCCCCGCCGCCAGGCGCGCCGCCCACTCGCCGACCACGACGTCGAGCTCGGCCACCGGTACGACTCGGTTGAGCAGGCCGAGCCGGAGCGCTTCGTCGGCGGGCACGATGTCGCCGAACAGCGCGAGCTCCTTGGCCCGGTGAAGCCCCACGATACGCGGCAGCAGCCACGAGGTAGCGCCATCGAGCGACAAGCCGCGCTTGGCGAAGATGGCCGAGAAGCGGGCCCGGTCGCTCGCCACCACCAGGTCGCATCCGAGGGCGAGGCCTAGCCCGACGCCGGCCGCCACGCCATCGACCTTGGCGATGGTGGGCTGCGGCAGGTCGTGGAAGGCCTGCACGACGGCATTGACCCGTCGCATGGCGACGAGCTGGTGCGGAGGCCGGCTGCCATCGTGGTCGCCCGCCCAAAGATCAGCGCCGGAGCAGAAGTCGCCGCCGGCACCGGTGAGCACCACACAGCGGTCGGCGGTCGACCGGGCGATCGACGCCGCAGCCGCTTCGAGCTCGTCCCACATCACCGCGTTGACGGCGTTCTTCTTGTGAGGGCGATCGAAGGTGACGGTGACCACCCCGTCCGCCCGTTCGACCTGCAGCGTCTCCATGCGCGGCACGATACTGGTGGCCATGGGCCTCAACCCGTTCCACCAGCAACGCCGCACCCCCGCCGACTACCTCATGGTGGTCGCCGTCGTGGCCGTTTGCGTCGCCCTGGTGCTCTGGGCCTTCCTCGGATGACCGAGGGCCTCACTGCGCTCCTCGGCCTGGGCTTCCTCGCCGGCGCCATCGTCTCGATCGTGGCCGTGGCCGATGCCGCCAGCCGCCCCCGGTGGGCGTATGAGCAGGCCGGCTTCGAGAAGGTGCTCTGGGTGACGCTGGCGGCGATGGGCATCGTGCTGTCGTGGGTCGGGGTGGCCGGTGCAGTCTGGTACCTCGCCTCGGTGCGCGTACGGGTGACCGCCGCCCAGTCCGCCCCCCGGCTCCACGTGCCGGCCCCACCGCCTCCGGCCCGGGTGGCGCCCACCGCCCGCCCGGCCGAGTGGCTGCCCGATCCCAGCGGCCGGCACGAGGTCCGCTGGTGGGACGGCGCCCGGTGGAGCGAGCACGTCGCCGACCGAGGCGTGACCGCCTGGGACCGGGTGTAGCTGCGTCGCCTCAGAAGGCGGCCTCCATGACCTCGAGCTCACCGGCCAGGATGCTGACCACGTCGAAGCGCAGGGAGCCCGCCCGCGCCTCGGTGGCGGCCAGGTACTGACCGGCCAACACCCGTAGGCGACGTTGCTTGGCGGGCGTGATGGCCTCGGCCGGGATCCCGAACCGGTCGGTGCGGCGGGTCTTGACCTCCACGAAGACGAGCTCGCGGCGGGAGCGGACCACGAGGTCGAGCTCGCCCTCCTTGCAGCGCCAGTTGCGATCCAGGATCTCGTAGCCGTGCTCGCGGTACCACGCCGCCGCCCGCTCCTCCCCCGCCGCCCCGAAGGCCCTGCGCCGATCTGCCACTAGATCTCCTTCTTGGGGAGCTCCTCGACGTTGACGTCCTTGAAGGTGACGATCGACACTGACGCCACGAACCGGGTGGTGCGGTACATGTCCCAGACCCAGGCATCCCGCATCTCGAGCTCGACGTAGGTGCGCCCATCTTCGTTGCGGACCACCCGATTGACCTCGTTGGCCAGGTAGAACCGCCGTTCGGTCTCCACCACGAAGGTGAACATCGGAGCGACGTCCTTGTACTCCTTGTAGAGCTGGAGCTCGATCTCGGCTTCGTACCGCTCGAGGTCGTCGGTCGACATGCCCGGAGGCTACCTGCGGACTGTGACGGCGCTAGAGGAAGGCGGTGCGGTCGGGAGGCCAGATCCTGGCGATGGCGCGGCCCACGATGGTGTCGACCTCGATGGCGCCGATGACCCGGCTGTCGGCCGAGTTGCCGCGGTTGTCGCCCATCACGAACACGTGCCCGGCCGGGATCTCCACCGGCCCGAAGTCGGTCGTGGACGAGCCCTCCGGCAGGTACGGCTCGTCGAGGGTGCGACCGTCGACCACCACGCCGCCGTCCTGGGCGGCGATGGTCTCGCCCGGGAGGCCCACCACTCGCTTGATGAGCTCGTCGTCACCTGGCTTCCGCAAGGCCACGGTCTCCAGGACGTCCTTGACGATCCGCTCCGGCAGGGGGTCGTCGGACGGCATCGCCGACGGCGATGCGAACACCACGATGTCGCCGCGATTGACGTCGTGCAGCCGGTACGAGGTGCGGGAGACGACCACCCGGTCGCCCACCTCCAGCTGCGGCTCCATCGACCCGCTGGGGATGAAGAAGGCCTGAGCGACGTTGCCCTTCACGACGAGGGCAACCGCCAGCGAGACGGCGATCAGGAGCGGGATCTCGAGGAGCGCCCACCGGCCGAGCCTCGAAGCAGGGCGCGACTTCAGCGCTCGCGCTTCTCCTTGATGACTCAAAGGCGTCTCACTATCGTGTTGCTCCACGCTCAACCCCCGCCATTCCTTGCTCGTCGGTTGGTCTCCTGATCCTGACGGCTCAGATCATGCGTGCTTCGAGCCGGTACGAGGCCGGGACCGGAGCTCATCCAGGAGGCGGGGGCGAATCGCTGTCGAGAAGGAACGAATCGGTGCCTGCGTTGCTCAGGATGGTGAAGGTGTCCGACTCCCGGTCCCCCCACCTCCCGGCGCACCCAGACACGCTGCGAGCCCCAACACGACCACACCGAACAAAAACCGGCTCTTGTGTCCGATCCGTGGGTGTGATCTGAGGGGTGGCGCGGTGCACGCCGTTGCCCTGCTTGGCTTTCCGGCTGTCAAAGGCTGGTCAGCGAAGGAGAGGGC
>JBDSUN010000368.1:0-2684 GCA_039927735.1 Acidimicrobiales bacterium
TCGGCGCGGCCGACGGGGCTTCCGTCAACGATCTGGTCGAGGTACTCGGACAGGCCGTAGCCCTTGCGGCCGTCCTCCATGGTCCACTCGGTCATGCCCTCGGAGATGCGGGTGACGAGCATGTCGCCGGTGTTCGGGTCGGGGCGCCGGTTGCGCAGCGGGATGAGGTCGAGCACCTTGCCGGTGACCTTCCACTCCTTGTCCTTGGAGCGGAGGGTGGCAGAGACCTGCTGGTGGTAGGTGTCATCGCCCTGCCACTCGGTGGAGATCTGGACGTCGTTGCAGAGGTGCAGCTGCCCGTCCTCCCAGACGAAGCCGCCACGGGTGCCGTCGCCGTCCCGGCGGGCCACCCGTGACCCCATGAAGCCGAAGTCGGCGCCGAAGTTGGCCGTGAGCCAGCGGTAGTACCAAGGCGCCTGCCAGAACCGCGGGCCCCACGAGTGGTCGCGCAGGCCGAAGCCGTCGACCTCCCACTCCTCGTCGCCGACCCGGATGGAGCCCTTGCCCGCGATCAGCTGCTCGTAGTGACCCTTGGCGAACTCTTCGCCAGGCTTCTCGTGCGGGGTGTCGGGCTCGCCCCCGAACATCTCGGAGACCCCCGAGTACTCGACGCGCACCTCACACTCGGCGTAGGGGTTCTCGGTGAAGGCCTTCTTGGGATCGGCCATCTGCAAGGGGTCATCGAGCACCACGACCTTGCCGGAGTAGGTGACGTCGAGGCGCTTGAACGGCTCCAGCACATCGAACCGGAGGCCGCCGGCGTCGAAGGCGTCGTTGTCGGCGATCTCGGCTCGCTTGAACATGAACCCGACCCGCCCGCCAGGCAGGTAGAGGCACACCGTCATCTCGGCGTAGCCCTCGTTGGCCCGGTTGCCGCAGCGGAACCAGCCGCCGACGCTCTGGGCGGGGTCGTAGAGGTTGAAGTACATGCTCTCGTTGAAGTTCGGCTCGGGGCCGAGCTCGTGCATGAGCTCGTCCTGCGGTTCCAGTCGTACGGCCATGCTCGGCACCGTACTTGACCATGCGGTCAAGTGAGGATCTCGCTGGCGCCGACCAGCGTCCATGCCGTGCCGATGGCGGCCGCCAGCACCAGGCCGCGGCGCAGCAGGCGGTCGGCAGGGGTGTACGCCCTCGCTCCCTGTCCACGCCTGCTCGAGCCGAGGACGATGGCGCAGGCGACGACGGCCGCCGCGGGCGGGGCGAGCAGGAGCGGCACCAGCGGGAGCACCGCCGCCACCCCCTTGGGCGACCGTCCCGGCCGCGGCCACCCAGCACCCCATCGATCGACGAGCACCGCCGCCAGGAGGGCGAACGTGACAAGGAGGGCGAGGGCTAGGGCGACCGCAAGCCATGTCGGGGTCAGGATGTCGAAGTCGCGGTTCTCGGGATTGAGCAGGCCGGTCGGCCGAGCCAGCAGCCCGGCGCCGATCCCGCCGACCACGAGCCCGGCCGTCATCGAGCGGTCGGGGAGCCAGCGACGTAGCAGTGCGTAGAGAGCCAGCCCCGCCAGGCCGCCGGCCAAGCCGACGAACACGATGAGGCCGATGGTCCCTCCCAGGGTGACCGAGCCGACCACCTCGTCGGCGTCCGTGATCCGACCCTGGGCCGCCTCGGGAGAGGTGGCGGCCAGGACTCGCATCAGGAACCGCCCGCCCAGGCCGAGCACGAGCGCTCCGGCCAGGAGCGCAGCGGCCACGCTGCCCGAGGCGCGTGCGACGGACGCCGCGACCCGGGATCCGAGGTTGGGGTCAGCCGGGTCGACCCGGGCCACCCGACGGGTCGAGCGCCACCGGACGATCAGGCCCACGGCGGCGGCCCACCCCAACCCGCCGACGGCGGTGACGAGGATGCGCCCGTCCACGGCGTCAGCGCCGTGCGTCGGGTCGGGCAGTCATGGTGGTGTCGTCTCCTCGGGGTCGCTCAGGTGGGGCCACCATCGTCGCGCGCAGGTGGCCCTCGATGGCGGAACGTGACGTGCCGGTGTTCAGTCCGCTCGTGCTCGGCATGAGGTAGACGGGCCGGCCACCGAGATCGGTGAGCTGCCAGCCGGCCCCGGCCGCTCGGTCCACGGCCGCCCGCCACCCGGCCAGGCCCACGACGCACACGGCCTGCGGCTGCAGCCACGCGCAGAGGCGTTCGAGGCGGGTGATGCCTTCCCGGTACTCCGTCGCCGTGAGCGCAGCCGCCCGAGGGGTGGCCCGCTTGACGAGGTCGGTCATCCCGATGCCATGCTCGAGCAGGGCCTGGCGCGGGTCGCGATCTCGGCTCACCAGACCGGCGGCGACGGCGGCGGGCCAGAACCGGTTGCCGGGCGTGACGTAGCCCACGCCGGCATCAGCGGCGTGCTCGCTGGGGTTCAGGCCACAGACGAGCAGGCGCATCCCCGTGCCGACGGTGTCCGGCAGGGTGCGGGCGCGAGCAGCTCGCACCCGGAAGCCCTGCTCGCCCGGGGCACCTGTTCGCTGGCCCATGCCCTCGAGGTCGAAGCCGGCCCCGTGCACGACGTCCTCGAGGCGTTGGGCGGTCCAGCTGGAGAACCAGCGACCGGGGAAGTCGTCGTCCGGGAAGATGGCCCGCCCCTCCGCCTGCCCCTCGAAGAAGGTGAGCTCCGCCGGCGCCCCGAGAGCGAGGGCGCGGTGCAGGTCGGCGAGGCCCATCGGGACGTCGGTACTCCGCAGGTGCAC
>JBDSUN010000369.1:0-2686 GCA_039927735.1 Acidimicrobiales bacterium
CGCTGGCGTTCTGACCGAAGTAGCGGAAGTCGAGACTGACCTCGCCGCCCACGATCAGGCCGTTGTCCGCCCCGATCAGACCGACCAGGAATCGCTGCGGCCCGTCGGCGGCGAGGTCATAGCTGGCCACCTGGGCTCCATAGGCCTGCCCGGGCGCAGCCGCGGTGGTGCTCGGTGCACGGGCGGTGTCGTCGCCGCTGCAGCTGGATGCGAGGAGCCCGCCGGCGAGCAGGCTCAACAGGATGCGGCGGTTCGTCATGGGTTCTCCTGGTCACAGGTAGAGGGAGCCGCGGTGCCGGTGGCCTCGAGCGCCACCGCCGTCGCAGCGATGAGCGTCTCGAGGTCGGCGGCCATCGTCGCCGTGTTTGTAGCCGGATTGGCGAGGTCCGACTCGATGGCTTCCTTGGCTTCGAGGAGCCGTGCGGCGGCCCTGCGGTCAACGTCAGTGGTGGCGTCGGCGATGGCGTGCAGCGGCCCGTGGTCGAACGTCGATCTCACGGTGTCCAGGTCCCCGGCCCGCGCTGATTCGAGGACTCCACAGAGCTGAACGAGGGTCGGCTCGGCAGAGCCGGAAGAGGCCGGAGCGGACTGCTCGGCCCGTCCGCCACAACCAGCCAACGAGCCGAGGACGAGGAGTCCGGGCGCCAGCAGCCACGTTGCACACCTTGTGGTGTGGGCTGCTGGGCTCGCAGCGGTCAGAGCCTTGGCGCGCACCATGCCAGTGGCCCCAAGTAGGCCACCGGTTCGGCGCAGGCCCGTGGAGCGGCTCAAGGATGTAGGTGGTGGTGATGATGATGAGCGAGTCATGGGTTGGCCTCTGGTGTGTTGAGCAGGGTGGTGGGGACGACGGTCACCTGGGCGGGGCGGCGCAGGGCGAGGTGGTGGTCGCCGGCAACGACCTGCAGCTCGACGTCGTGGCGTTCAGCGGTGAGCTCGTCGACCAGCCGTCGAACGAGCGGGAGCGGGGCGGTCGGGTCGACATCGCCGTGCAAGAAGGTGATTGGGGCGTCCGCCGCCGCGAGGTCAGGGGCCGGTCGGTAGCCGACGACGACCTTTTCGAGGGTGCGCTGATAGGAGGTCCAGGTGTGGCGGGCACCGTCGCTGGCGATGGAGGCCGGTAGGTCGCGAACGACGAGGGGTGCGATGGCGATGGCGAGGGGGCGGACCTCGCACATGGCGGTGCACAGGACACGGGCGAGCGGGCTTCCCTTCACGGTGAGGCGAGCAAGGGCTCCGAACCGGCCGACGTCTTCTCGAGCGCTCTGCGCGTCGGGGTAGGCCGGCATCCCGATGAGCAGGAGCCGGCGAACCAGGTCCGGTCGTCGGGATGCGAGGGCGGCGGCGATCAGCGCGCCGGTGGAGTGACCGACCACCAGTGACCCGGCCGGGACGACGGCGCTCAGAGCGGAGAGGTGGCTCTCGATGTCGTAGGCGGCGTCGGGTGGCGCCGGTGAGCGCCCGAAGCCCAGGAGATCGGGGGCGACGCCGTGGTAGCCGATGCTGGCGTCGCGGAGCGGCTCCCAGTAGCGCGCCGACGCGCCCAGGCCGTGCACGAACGCGACGGGCCGGCCCGAACCCCATTCGTCGACGTGGAGGTCTGCTGAGATCATGGGCGGTCCTGGATGCGGTCGATGACGGCGAGGTAGGCACCGAGTGCGGCGAGGAAGACGACGTACCAGGTGTGGTTGCGGCCCCACACGAAGTGGGTGCTGAGGTGGCCGAGGAAGAGGTCCATCCACCGCTGGTGGGCGTTGCCGGCGGTGAACAGCAGATCGGGTGTCATCGCAATGAGGTGTGCGACCAGTGGCCACACGAGCGGATACGGGACCGGTCGTCGCCAGCGCCAGGCCAGAGCCGCCATGACGACGAGGGCGGCGGACGCGCCGACGAAGAAGTGGGTGAACCAGTGGAAGCGGGCGTCGTGGCCCCGGTAGGAGAGGTAGAGACCGATCTCTGCGACCACCGCCGCCACGCACCACAGGCAGAGGCGCAGCCCGATCCGAGCTGGGGTCTGAACGGCGGCGGTCACGGCACCGCGTCCACGATGGTGCGCACCTCGGACAGCTCGTCGGCGACCGCCGGGTCGAGCGTGCGGTAGCGAAGCTGGCCTCGACTGTCCACGACGGCGTACCCGACCGGTGGGCCGCCACCGGCCGGGCGACGGAGCCCGTACGCCCGTGAGAGATCCGAGGTGGGGTCCGCGACGATGGTCACAGGATCGCAGCGGAGGTTCCTCGTCGCCCTGGCGGCGACCACGATGACCAGGTCGGCACCGTCGGCGAGGTCGGAGCCATCGAGGTTGGCGCAGAGTGCTTCGAGCCGGTCAGCGCGTTCGAAGAACACCACCGCTCGCCGGCCCGCTCGTGGGACCTCGGCGGTCAGGGACGGGGCAGCGGTGGGGAGCCCGAACCCGTCGAGGAATCCTGGCCGTTGACGGGCCGGGTCGGCATCGTCGAGCGGTCCGCTCGCCGTCTCAGCCACCGCCAACAACGCCCCCATCACGACAGCGGCGAGCGACCACACCGTCACCAGGCTCCCCCGGGGGGTCGCCGTCGGGCTCACGAGGAGGTCCGGGTGACGATGTTGAGGCCAGAGGGTGGTCATGGCTTGGCCTTCTTGTGGGGGGCGCTCATGGTTCGAGGAGCAGGTCGTTGATGGTCCGTTCGAGCTCGTCGGCAGTGATCTC
>JBDSUN010000370.1:0-4860 GCA_039927735.1 Acidimicrobiales bacterium
CGGCCGCTCAGATCCCCCCAGAGGCCCGCCGACCAGGCGGGTGGTAGGAACCCCCCGACGATCAGACCCACAGAACGATCGCCGAACACCCCACACCCAACCCGTCCGCCGAAACGGGGGAAGCTCATCCACCTGTGCAGGTCGCCGTCGAGGCAGTCCCCAAACCCTTGACCCGGCACGGTCAGCTCAAGGTGCTTCCCTGGGTAGCCGAAGAGCGTCACGTCGGTCGGCGGTGCGGTCACCTCGAACGGCGCCAGCTGGCTCAGCGCGGTCGCAAGGTCGTCGACGGTCGGGCCGACGGGTGGCTCGAGCGGGGTCTGATCAAGACAGCCGTCGCTGACCAGGTTCGTCACGGTGGTGATGCTCAACGTCGAGACCTCCGGTTCCGTGAACTTGACCGCGCCGAACCACGCCGACCAGCCCTCGGGCGCGACCTGGTAGGTGACCCGCAGCGGGGTCGTGTCGTGACCGTCGGGGTCGATGAAGTAGGGCCCCGGCTCGAGGTCGGGGAAGCCCTCCGACATGAACGGCACCTTCCTGACGTCCTGCGCAGCTGCCGGGGCAGGCGCAGCCAAGGTCGTGGGGGTCGAGGTGACGGTGTCCACCGGTTCGTCGTCATCGCCGCCGGCCGCGACGAGCAGCGGCCCACGACGGCGACCACCGCCGCCGTAGCGGCCACCAGGAGCCAGCGGCCCGGCGGGCGGCGGCCGGGGGTGACCGGTTCGTCGCCCGTGGGGCGGTCTTCGGTCTTCAGCATGATGATGCCTCCTTCTCGATTGTCAGGGTCGGGAGATCGGTCGACGGGCTGTCGGATCGAAGTGTCCGCGGACGGGCTCGTGCCCGCGACGGCCGTCCACTCCTCCACGACCAGTGCCCGCATCCGTGCGACGAACGCGGGATCGAGCTGCCCCGCTTCGACGGGTTCCCGGAACCGGGTCTCGAACCAGTCAGCCATCGCTCTGCTCCGCGGCGACCCTGACCCCAAAACGGAAGCGGCCCAGGTCTATGACCTGGGCTTACGCGGTGGGCGCGAAGGGACTCGAACCCCTGACCTCTGCCGTGTGAAGGCAGCGCTCTAACCAGCTGAGCTACGCGCCCCGGGTGGGGAAGACGGTACCAGCGGGCCTCAGATGGGAGCCAGGCGATCGATGGCGAGGACATCTTCGAGGACGGCCAGGGCCCGCAGGACCACGACGTCGCCGTGCTGCGGCCCGACCACCTGGAGGCCAACGGGCAGACCACCCTCGGTGAAGCCGGCGCAGACGGTGCCCGCCGGCGAGCGGGTCATGTTGAACGGGTAGGTCATGGCGACCCAGCTCAACGACTCCTCGCCGTCGATGGTGCCCTGCGCCCCGCTGGGGCCGATCTGGCCGGCCACCGTCGGGGTGAGGATCAGAGGGACCTGGTGGAAGATCTCCACCAGGCGGACGTTGGCGGTGTGGCACTCGTCGAAGGCGGCCAGCACGTCTGCGCCGCTAGGCCGGGCGCCGAAGGCCTCGATCAGGGCAACGTGGGCTTGGTCGAGGCGATCCCAGTCGGGCGTGCCCCGGAGGTGCCCGAGGGCCCGCTCGTTGCCGGCCATGGCGAGGGTGATCCAGCCCCGCACCGGGTCGGCATCGAACACCGGGTCGACCTCGACCACCTCGGTGCCGAGGGCCTCGAGCTGGCGGAGGGCGGCTTCGCAGATCCTCAGCACCTCGCGATCGATCCTGGCGTACCCGAGCGTCGGGGCCCAGCCGACCTTGCGTGGGGCGCTCAGGTCCTCGAGGGAGCGGCTCCAGCTGGCGTCGGGCATGGGCAGTGAGCGGAGATCGGTCGGCTCCGGTCCTACCACCGCATCGAGGGCGAGGGTGGTGTCGCGGATGGTGCGCGCCATTGGGCCCTTGGTCGAGAGGTCGGCCCAGCCCGGCGGCTTGGGCCCTCCCATCGGCACCCGTCCGAGCGAGGCCTTCATGCCGGAGAGACCGCACACCGAGGCCGGGATGCGGATGGAGCCACCGCCATCGGAGCCAGTGCAGAGCGGCACCAGCCCGGCCGCCACCGCCGCCGCCGATCCGCCGGACGAGCCGCCCGCGCTCCGGGTGAGGTCCCACGGGTTGCAGGTGGCCCCGAACAGCGGGTTGACGGTGTCGGCCTTGTGGCCCAGCTCCGGGGTGTTGGTCTTCCCGACGACGATGCAGCCCGCAGCCTTCAGGCGCGCCACGAGGGCAGAATCAACCGTGGCAACGGGGCCGTCGGCGAAGACCGCCGATCCCTGGGTCGTGCGGAACCCCGCCGCATCCTCGAGGTCCTTGACGCCGATGGGGATGCCCGCCAGCGGGCCGACGTCCTCGCCGGCCGCCAACCTCGCATCGACCGCCCCCGCGTCGGCCAGAGCCCGTTCGCCGTCCAAGGCCACGAAGGCGTTGACCTTCGGGTCGATCTCCTCGATGCGGGAGAGGGCGGCCCCGACCAGCTCCCGGGCCGAGGTTCGCTTGGCGCTGACGTCGGCGGCGAGGGCGGTGACGGTCGTGGTGCGGAAGTCCATCAGCCGAACGTAGTCACAGGCTCAGTAACCCGCGTCCGGATCGACCAGGCCGAGGAGCGGCTCACCGGCGATCCGCCGCCGCACGTTCTCCCGTACCCGCTCGCTCAGCAGCGGAATGGCCATCTCGATGGTGTTGGCCGTGTGGGGCGTGAGGATGCAGCGCGGCTCCGCCCACAGAGGGTGTCCGTCGGGCAGCGGCTCGGGGTCGGTGACGTCGAGGGCGGCGCCGCCGATGCGCCCCTCGGCCAGGACGGCGACCAAGTCGTCGGTGACGATGTGGGCGCCGCGGGCCACGTTGACCACCCAGGCGTCGGGGGTGAGGAGCTCGAGGCGCCGCCGATCGACGATGCCGATCGTGGCGGGGGTGAGGGCCAGGGCCAGCACCACCAGCCGGGCATCCCGGAGAGCGTGGTCCAGCTCGTCGTCGCCGACCACGGCCGCGGCTCCGGCCATGGGTTGCGGCGATCTCCGCACGACCGTGACCTCGCAGCCGAAGGGCTCGAGCAGGCGCAGCAGGCTCTGGGCGATGCCTCCGCCCCCGAGGATCGCCACCTTGGCCCCGAGGAGGTTGACTCCGCTGCCACGGGACCACGACGTCGAGCGGGCGTAGGAGCCGACCTGCCGGAGGCCGGCCAGCGCCAGTGCCAGCGCGTGCTCAGCCACGGGCTCGGCGTACACCCCCTTGCCGCATGCCCAGGTGCGGTCACGATGAGCGCGAACCACCTCGACGTTGGGTTCGATCCCCGCCCACGGCAGCTGTACCCACTCGATGGACCGGTGCCCTTCCAGCATGGCGCCCAAGCCGACGGGATCGGCGGGATCCGTCCAGACCAGGCCCGTGGCGGAGGCCGGCTTGACGACGGTGGCGCCACCCTCCTCGACCGCCGACGCCAGCCACGATGCCTTGCCGTCCGGGCCGAGCGCGATGGCGGCGAGATCGGACATGGCGGGAGCCTACGAGCGGGATCGGCCGCCCGGGAGGGACGACTACCCTCGGCTCGTGGGCGCCCGTGAGCGGAACAACGTCATCGTCACCGGTCGCACCGGCGGGCAGCCCATGGTCTTCGCGCACGGGTTCGGCTGTGACCAGCACATGTGGCGCTACGTCGCTCCGCGCTTCGAGGACGACTTCCAGGTCGTGACCTTCGACCACGTCGGTGCCGGGGGCTCCGACCTTTCGGCTTATGACCCCGCCCGATACGGGTCGCTGACCGGCTACGCAACCGATGTGCTCCAGATCTGCCGTGAGCTCGAGCTCGACGACGTGATCTTCGTCGGCCACTCGGTGTCGTCGATGATCGGCGTCCTGGCCGCCGTCGAGGAACCCGAGCGGTTCGCCAAGCTCGTGCTCGTCGCCCCGTCGCCCCGCTACATCGACGACGCCGACGACGGCTACGTCGGCGGCTTCAGCGAGGCGGACATCGACGAGCTGCTCGACTCCTTGGCCAGCAACTACCTCGGGTGGTCGAGCGCCATGGCGCCGGTCATCATGGGCAACCCCGACCGCCCCGACCTCGGCGAGGAGCTCACGAGCAGCTTCTGTCGTACGGACCCGGAGATGGCCCGCCGGTTTGCAGAGGTCACCTTCCGCTCGGACAACCGAGCCGAGCTGGCGCTCGTCGCCACCCCCACCCTCGTGCTCCAGTGCACCAACGACGCCATCGCACCGTTGTCGGTCGGTCAGGCCGTCCACGCCGCCATACCTGACAGCGCTCTCGTGCTCCTCGAAGCCACGGGCCACTGCCCGAACCTGAGCGCCCCGGACCAGACCACCGAGGCCATCGCGGCCTTCGTGCGATCGTGAGCGACGAGGCCCTCGACGCCTTCCACGCCGCCCTCTTGGACGACGATGCCGAAGCGCTGTACGAGCGGGCGCCGTGCGGCTACCTGTCGACCACCACCGACGGCACGATCGTCAAGGTCAACCAGACCTTCCTGACGTGGATCGGACGGGCGCGGGAAGACGTCGTCGGCCGGAAGACCTTCAGCGACCTGTTGACCGCTGGCGGACGCACCTACCACGAGACCCACTACGCACCGATGCTGCAGATGCAGGGGTCGGCCCGAGCCATCGCCCTCGACATCGTCCGAGCCGACGGGACCAGGCTCCCCGTCCTCGTGAGCGCGGTGCTCGAGCGGGCGTCGGACGACGGACCTGCCGTCATCCGAACCGCCATCTTCGACGCCTCGGAACGTCGCGAGTACGAGCGGGAGCTCCAACGAGCGATGGAGCGGGCGCAGGCCTCTGAGGAACGAGCCCAGATGCTCGTCCGCACGCTGCAGCAGGTCCTCGTGCCGCCGGCACCGCCCCACATCCCTGGTCTCGACCTGGA
>JBDSUN010000371.1:0-12838 GCA_039927735.1 Acidimicrobiales bacterium
TCGCGCAGGTTCCGCATCACCGTGGTGCCACCCGTCTTCATCACGTGGATGAAGAGCACTTGGGGCGCCCGATGGCTCTCCCGCCTCAACGGGGTGCCTCGCCACGGAGCGTTCTCCGAGCGACCAGCGCAAGGTCCGAGCGCATCGAGACGTGAGCGATCGTCCCGGTCTGTCCGTGCACTCCCACGGAGGTCTCGTTGCGCAGCTCCAGCAGCGGGCGCTCACCCTCGAGGGCATGCTCGTTGAGGGCCTCGATCGTGGCCGCCACATCCGGATGCGTCCGTCCGAGCTCATCGGCCAGGTCGAGCAGCCGCAGCGGCTCGTTCCGGAGCGTGGCGTTGGCGACCAGCCCGACCAGCGTGCGGACGTCGTCGTCGGCCTCCTTGAGCAGGCCGACGACGCGCATGGGGTCACCGAACACCTCAGCATCGACGGCCTCGCCGCGAAAGAGCACCCAGCGCATCACGTCGAGCACGTGCTCGGTCGGAACCGGCACCAGAACGAAGTTCACCCAAGTCCCCCCCATGCCCGACGAAGAACCCGCACGCAGCACCGCCGTGCGATGCCGCTCTCCGAGGCCATCGTGATTGTCATTCCTCGCTAGGGTACGCAGTTCCGGAGCAAGGGGAGTCGTCGAGGGTGTTTCCGCTGTGGGAGGTTGCGATCGCGCCGGTGCTGGCCGGCGCCCGAGCGCGCCGCGTGCTCGAGATCGGTGCGTTCCAGGGCGACACGACCAAGCTGATGCTCGACTTCCTCGGTCCCGAGGCCGAGCTCCACGTCATCGATCCTGCGCCGGCGTTCGACCCGACCGAGGACGATCACGCCTTCGCCGGGCGCTACCACTTCCACCGCGATCTCAGCCACAAGGTGCTCCCGACGCTGCCGCCGATGGACGCCGCCCTCATCGACGGGGATCACAACTGGTACAGCGTGTACCACGAGCTCAAGATGCTGGCGAAGGTCTCCCGGGACGCGGGCGAGCCGCTGCCGCTCCTCTTCCTCCACGACGTCGGATGGCCCTACGGGCGACGCGACCTGTACTACGCGCCGGACACCGTGCCCGAGGAGCATCGCCAGCCATGGGCGAGAGGGGGCATGCGGCCGGGCACCAAGGAGCTGCTGCCGACCGGTGGCGTGAACCCGACGATGGCCAACGCCGAGCTCGAGGGTGGCCCCCGCAACGGCGTCATGACGGCGCTCGATGACTTCATCGCCGAGCACGACCGACCTGTCCGGCTGGTGGTCGTACCCATCTACTTCGGCTTGGCCATCGTCGCCGACGAGGACCGCCTGGAGCACGCCCCGGGTCTGGCCGCGGCGCTCGACCAGCTGGAGGGCGAGGACGGGCAGCGAGCGCTCCTCTCCGTTGCCGAGGGCACCCGGCTTCGGGCCCTGGTGGGCCAGCACACGACGATCCAACGGAGCCTGGAGAAGCTGGGGCGCGCGGCTCAGCGCTACCTCGAGCTGCTGAAGGCGGCGCTGCTCGACGAGCACTACCTCGAGAACGAGATCCGACTGAAGTACCTCGCAAGGTGCCTGCGCACGGGTGAGGCGGTGGAGGCCGATCGAGTGCGGGATCCGGTCCGTGCGCAGCCCGACGCCTACAAGCTGATGCTCCGCAAGCGGCGCGACGGATCCGCGACCGTGGGTGAGGGGGCGAACGGCTTCCTCCCCTACGCGTCGATCGGCCGCACCCGGCTGGACCACCTCGAGCGCTGTCTCGACCTGATCCGCGCCGAGGGCGTTCCGGGCGACATCGTCGACTGCAACGTCGGGCGCGGCGGAAGCGCCATCTTCCTCCGCGGGTACCTTGCCGCCCACGAGCTGCCCGGACGCCGGGTGTGGTTGGCCGACGAGTTCCGCGCCACCCCCGCGCCCACTCGCGCGGCATCTGTGGTCGACGAGTCCATGACCGACCTCCAAGCCGACCTGAACCTCGTCCGGGACGCCTTCGAGCGCTTCGATCTGCTCGACGGGCGCGTCCGCTTCCTCCAGGGAAGCGTGGGCGCCGCCCTCGCCGATGCGCCGGTCGAGACCGTGGCCCTGCTCCGCCTGGGAGCCGGCCTCGGCGCCGACGCCGACGCCGCCCTCGAGGCGATGTACCCGAAGCTGTCCATGGGTGGCTTCGTGATCATCGACGAGCACCAGACCGACGCCGCCTGTGCGCGCGCCGTGACCGAGTTCCGGCAACGCCACGGCATCGACGCCCCCGTCGAGGCCGTGGACTGGTCGGCGGTCACCTGGCGCAAGAACGCCGAGATCAAGACCGGTTCCGCGAAGGCAGGCGTGGCCAAGGCGGCGTCCCTCGGTCTCCCGTTGGCGCCACCTGCCCCCGCAGACGCGATCGACCTCACCGTCGTCGTGGTCTTCTACAACATGCGCCGGGAGGCCCTTCGAACGCTTCGCTCCCTGTCCCGCAGCTACCAGCAGGGGCTCGCCGACGTCGGGTACGAGGTGATCGCGATCGAGAACGGATCGGCACCCGACCAGCGCCTGGGGGCGGAGCTCGTCGAGAGCTTCGGCCCCGAGTTCCGATACATCGATCTCGGCGAAGACGCCCGACCGTCGCCCGCCCACGCGCTGAACCGCGGCATCCAAGCGGGTCGTGGAAGCGCCTTTGCGATGATGATCGACGGCGCCCACGTGCTCACCCCCAGCGTCCTGCGCTTCGGCCTGGCCGGCCTCGAGACGTACCGGCCGGCGATCGTCGCCACCCAGCAGTGGTTCGTCGGGCCTGGCCAGCAGAGCGAAGCCATGCGCGACGGCTACGACCAGGACTACGAGGATCGGCTCTTCAAGCAGATCGGTTGGCCCGAGTCCGGCTATCGGCTCTTCGAGATCGGGCACTTCGTGGGCGGCCGCGACTGGCTCGACGGCGTGTGGGAGAGCAACTGCATGTTCGTCTCCCGCGAGCAGCTCGAACAGGTGGGTGGCTTCGACGAGAGCTTCACGATGGCGGGTGGGGGCTTCGCCAACCTGGAGCTGTACGAGCGGTTGGGGTCGGCGCCCGACGTCAGGGTCGCCACCATCATCGGAGAGGGCTCGTTCCACCAGCTCCACGGCGGCGTCAGCACGAATCAGCCCGACGCCGACGAGCGGAGGAACCGCATCTTCGGGTACGGCGAGCACTTCGGCGACCTCCGAGGCCGCCGCTTCCGGGGGCCGGGCAAGCCCCTGCACTACGTCGGCCGCATCGGCTCCCCCCAGGCTCGCCGCAGCCGTGCCCGTCGCCTCGGCGCGGAGGTCTTCGGACGGGCCGCCGCCGCACCGGCCCCCGACGGCCTGCCGGAGTCACCCGCACCCGTCCCCGAGGGCCTCCAACAGAGCTTCATCGACGCCGTCTGGCACAACATGGCGTGGGAGCACACCACGTGGCTCGGCCGGTCCCTGCCGAGCGCGCCCACCGACCTCGTTGCCTACCAGCAGCTGATCACGTCGGTCGAACCCGACTGGATCATCGAAACAGGCACGGCTGACGGCGGGCGATCGCTCTTCCTGGCGTCGATCTGCGAGCTCCTCGGCCACGGGCAGGTGCTCTCGATCGGCGACCAGCTCGCCGAGGACCTGCCCGTCCACCCGCGCCTGACCTACATCGATGGCCCTCCGGCGGCCGCCGCCACGACCGCGCGCGTCAGCGGCATCGTCGGGTCCAGCCCTCATGCACTGGTGGTGCTCGGCGGATGCCTGTCCCGAGCCGGCACCCTCACGGAGTTCGAGGCCTACGCGCCCTTCGTCCCGGTGGGCTCCTACGCGGTGGTCACCGACACGATCGTGAACGGCAACCCCGTGTGGGCGGGGTTCGGCCCCGGCCCCTTCGAGGCCGTCAAGCAGATCCTCGCGGTGCACGGCGAGTTCTTCCCCGATCCCGAGCCAGAGCGCTACTCGTTGACCTTCAACCCCGGAGGCTTCCTGAAGCGAACCCGATGACGCCCTCTCTGCGCGCCGCGGCTGACCGACCCCCGGAGCGGGTCGTGCTGCACATCGGCACCCACAAGACCGGCACCACCTCCCTCCAGCACTTCTTGCGCGACCAAGACGGCGGTCTGCTGGCCACGGTCGGAGCCGGCTACCCACCCGGCTTCGTCCTCCCCGAGGCGCACTCCGAGCTCGCGTTGCTGACCGTTCGGCCGGAGCGCACGTGGCCCGCGCGGATCCGCCTCCCCGGGACCCAGCACCCGACCTGGCTGGCCGCCGCCGAGGCCCACGTGCGCGAGCAGCTGAGCGCGTCGCCCCACCAGACGCTGGTGTACTCCCATGAAGACCTCAGCTACCTCCGGTCCGCGGGAGAGATCGAGCACCTGCGGCACCTCCTGAGAGGTCCGGAGGTGCAGATCGTCGTCTTCCTACGGGAGCCGGCCGCTCTCCTCCGCTCCTACCGCGAGCAGCTCTCGGCCATGGAGTTCGAGCTGAGCGACGAGCCGTCCTCGTTCGCGTACGTCGCGCCGGACTCCTGGCTCGTCGACTACGACGCCCTCCTCGGGGCGTACCGACGCGGCTTCGGGGAGGACAACGTGCACGTGATCGACTACGACGAGGTCGTCCGGTGCGGCGGGTCCGTCATCCCCGCGTTTGCGCAGCTGCTCGGCATCGCGTCCGCCTCGCTCCCATCGCTCGACCAGTACTTCCGGAACCGCACGGGCACACAGCGCCGGCCCACCGACGAGCAGCTGGCGGCCATCCGTCGGCGGATCGCGGAGCAGGCGACGTGAGGGCCTCCCCCCGACCGGGGTCCATCACTTGGAGCTTCGTGGCCGCCACCCTGGACCGGCCGACGGGCGGGGACATCGCGACCTTCGAGATCGCCAACGAGATCGCCCGGACCGGCAGGGACCGGGTGCAGATCGTGCACGTGCCGATCCTCGGCCGGCGCGTTCGCCACGTGGAGGACGTGCCCTGGTTCGACTTCGACCCCGCCGTGGTGCACCAGTGCAACGAGGACCTCGACCCAGACCTCCTCCCGGAGGCCGACGTCATCGTGTACTCGCCGAAGCTCCTGGCCGCGGCGCTGGCGCCCGACACCGGAGCCCTCGGGAGCCGCTTCATCGACGTCCTCCGAGGCCCCGCCAGCCGCTCCGGGCGACCGATCTTGCTCCTTCAGGGCCACGGGGTGTTCAACCCGGCCGTCGAGGAGCTGACGTTGGCCCTCCCGGGTCCGAAGGTCTGCGTCGGATCGTGGCTCGCCAGGCTCCTGGTGCAACGCGGCGTCCCGGCTGCGGACGTGACCCACATCCCCAACGGTGTCGATCCGCAGCGGTTCCGCGTCACACACCCCATCCTGGAACGACCGCCGGCCGCGTCGATGAACTTCGACCCCCACCCGGTGAAGGAAGGGGGCGTCGGCATCGACGCGTTGGGGCAGCTCTACCGGGACCTGGCCGTGCCGAGCACGGTGTTCGGCACCCGGCCCCCTGAGCACGGCCTTCCGCCGGGCCTGGGGTTCGTCCTGTCCCCTGCCCGCCAGGCGATCGCCGAGGAGATCTACAACCGGTCGTCCATGTTCCTGCAGCCCGGCCGGCAGGAGGGGTTCGGGATGTGCGCCGTGGAAGCCATGGCCAGCGGCTGCGCCCTCGTGACAACCGCCAACGGCGGCTCGGACGACTACGCCATCGACGGCGAGACCGCTCTCGTGTGCGGCTACGAGCCGGCCGCCATGGCCGACGCCCTCGAGCGGCTCGCACGCGACCATGCCCTCCGTGTCCGGCTCGCCACGAACGGGTGCCACTTCGTCGAGCGGTTCCGTTGGTCCACGACGGCCGAACGCTTCACCGGTCTCGCCACGGAGCTCCTGACCGAGCCGGACCCTGCGATGCACAAGGCCCGCCCGTAGGCACGGACATGGAGCGCAGCCACGACCGGACGGACCTGAGCGAGGCGAGCGTGACAAGGGCGAGCGTTGACCACGCTTCGCGCACTCGGCCAGCCGTCAGGACCCTCGACCACCCCGTCCGTCAGCAAGGAGCGTCGTCGAGCGGCGGGCCACGGCTACGAGAGACACCCCGACGGGCAACCCGCGCGCTGCGACCATGGACCGCTCCCAGCGCAGCACCCCCGTCAGGAGTCGGTTGAGCCGGGGTGAGGGCATCGAGAAGTCCGAGCTCGGTGCCACGACGGGGCCCCGAACGCGCTGGGCCAGCCGGGCCGTCGCCACGATCGGAAGCAGCACCATGTTGAAGTACGACACGTGCACCACATCGAGGTCCGCCGCATCCAAGGCCTCGCGGAGCCGGCGACGGGTGTAGCGCCTCCGGTGACCGTTCACCGTGTCGTGGTCGCTCCACAGCCACTGGAGCGCCGGCACGGTGACCGCCACCGTGCCGCCTGGTCGCACCGCGGACCGCAGCGCACGCAAGGCCCCGACGTCGTCGTCGAGATGCTCGATCACGTCGAAGGCCGTGACGAGGTCGAAGGTCCCGTCTGCGGGAACATCCGCCGGGATCTGCCCAACGCGCACGTCGAACCCGCGGTAGGTGGCTTGGCAGTGCTCGACCGCCAGGGGCTCGCCCTCCATGCCTTCGACCGTCCCGAACTGCGCGAGCATGGGCAGCATTCCGCCCGTGCCGCACCCCACGTCGAGGATGCGGTCGGCACCGCTCGTCGGGAGGTAGCGAGTCAGGACAGATTCGAGGATGTCTCGGCGCCCGACGAACCACCAGTGATCGCTCTCGAGCTGGGCGTGCTCCTCGTACACCGCGCGGTCCATCTCCTACGCCCTGCGCGAGGAGGGATCGCTGATCTCGGCCACCAGATAGTTGGGTCGCCCCTTCGTCTCGTCGTAGACGCGAGCGACGTACTCACCCAGCACACCGAGCACGAGCAGCTGGATGCCCCCCACCGTCAGGATGACTGCGATGATCGACGTCCATCCGGCAGGAACGCCTCCGAACCACAAGCGAAAGGCCACAGCCACCCCGATGTAGAGGCCGCCGGCGAGGGCGACGACGATCCCCAGGTACGACGCCAACCTCAGCGGCACCGCCGAGAAGGACAGGAGCCCGTCGAAGGCGAGGCGGAACAGCCGGCGGGTCGTGTACTTCGGCGCTCCTGCGTTGCGGGCATCCCTGTCGTAGTCGACACCCACCTGGCTGTAGCCCACCCAGCTGCGCAGACCCCGAAGGAAGCGGTTGTGCTCGGGCAGGGCCAGCAGGTCGTCAACCACTGCTCGGTCGATGAGCGCGAAGTCACCGCTGTCGAGGGGGACGTCGATGTTCGCCAGGCGACGGTAGAGCCGGTAGAAGGCCCGGTAGGAGGCCCGCTTGAGGAGGCCTTCCTGGCGACTGCGGCGAACCGCGTACACGACTTGGTGCCCCGCTCGCCACTGCGCCAGCAGCTGCTCGACCAGCTCCGGTGGGTCCTGCAGGTCGGCATCCATGAAGCAGACCGTGCGCCCGCGCGCCTCAGCCATGCCCGCCGTCAGCGCCGCCTGGTGCCCGAAGTTGCGCGACAACCGAACTCCCCTGACCCGGGGATCGCTGGCACCGAGCCGAACGGTCTCCGACCACGTGCCATCGACGCTGCCATCGTCGACGATGACCAGCTCGCCGCCTCCGACGGCGTCCAGCACGGGATGCACGCGGGTCCAGAGCTCCGCCAGGTTCTCCTCCTCGTTCAGGGCGGGGACGACGATGCTGACGAGGATCGATGGGTCGACGACGTCGGCGCGGCCAGCCCCGATCAGCGCACGCAGCTCGGCGGCGGTGAACCCGCTCGACTGCGACGCCCGCTCCGGACTCAACCGGCCGCGCAGCACCGACCCTGCGGCCAGAGACAGCGCCACCTCTCCCATGGGCGCCCCCCGCCCCCTGAGCTCTTCGAGCACCTCCAGCTCGGCGACCACGGGCTCCTCACGAGGGAGAACCACTACCTAGGCGCCGGATTTCTTGAAGACGTACTGCCCGTTCTCGACCAGCACCAGCTGCGCCGCTCCCTGCGCAGCGAGCTCGTCGACCGCCCGCTTCACGCCGCCTTCCCACCAGCCGCCCTCGGCGTAGTCGTCCCCGGTCACGAGCCCACCGGGCTTCACCTTCGCGAGTGAGAGCCGGAGGTCGTTGGCGACGAACTCGTAGAGGTGGTTCCCGTCGATGTACACCCAGTCGAGCGAATCGTCGGGAAGGGTGCGCAGCACCTCGCCGGACTGGCCGCGGTGCACCGTCACCCGGCCGGCGCCGATCTCGTGGTCGAACCGGTCCAGCACACCTGCGTAGCGATCATCCATCTCCTCTTGCCCGCGGTCGGCCTGCCCGCCGTACCAGGCGCGCTCGTAGGTCGATGAAGGCTCGTGCTTCCACGGATCGATCAGGTGGAGGTGCGTCGGCTCGGTTATGTCGAGGATCGCCTGAGAGAAATCGCCGAGATGGACCCCGATCTCGGCGCCGACGGAGACGGCGGGGAGGATTTCAAGCAGGAATCGCCGACGTCGGTCGTCGGTGCTGGGGTCTGGCTGCGTCATGCGCTGGTCGCAACCGCCCGAATCGGTGACAGGGCGCTGGCGCTGTGCAGAAGGCGCATCCTCTACCCGACCGACATCGGCAGGTAGCCCTCGGGAAGCGAGGTCGGCGCAAAGAGCCACGCCTCTACGGCGTACCGCGGTCGACAGAGCCCTGGCTGACCACCCCCGTTGGCGTGGACGAGGAGCTCGTCGAAGAGGAGCGCATCGCCCGGCGCAAACGCGGGCCGGACGGCTTGCACGCCCCCGCTGGCTTGGTCGAGCTGATCAGCGGTCAGGACGATGTCCCCGTTGGAGACCTCACCCCGTATCGACTCGTCCTGAGGTCGTGGCACGATGGCGAGCCCCGGCGCCTCTCGGCCGTCGCCACAGTCGGAGAGCGCTACCCACACGTTGACCGTCCGTGCTTGTTGGCCCATGAACGACCCATCTTGGTGCCACGACGGCTTGGCGTCGGGCGGCACCCGCCGCAACATGGTCTTGTTGGCGGACAGCACCGGACGCTCGCCGAGGTAGTCGGCGATCATCGGCAGCACCGGACCCTCCTCCAGCGCCTCCGCGATCTGGAAGCTCGCCCGCGGGGAGTCGCAGGCATGGACTGCGCTCCGGCCTGCGTCGGTGAACCGGCGGTGGTTGTGGGCCTTCTCCGGGGTGAACGCGTCCCACGATGCACATGGCGCGTACCAAGGCGTGGTTTCGGCGACTGGCACATCCGCCAGGTGGTCCTTGCGGCCGGCGAGGACGCGGTCGATGGTGTCGCGCATCACTTCGATGCGGTGTTGCGGGAACAGCCTTCGGACGATCAGGCACCCGTGGTGCTCAATGGCACCGCCGAGCAGCTCCGGCGCCAGCTGCTCGGCGTCGATCTCCGGCGGTTGCCCCGAGACATCCGGGAACGGGTCCTCGAACCGTCGGGGCCACGGGTTGATAGCGACCCCAGGAGGAGTGCTCAGCGCGTGGTCGCAACGCAGCTTGACCAGGTGCTCTTCGACGCGGGGATCTGGTTGCAGGCGGTTGACCTCTGTCCACGCCTCGATGGCGACTCGGATCTGACCACCCTGCTCCGCGGCGACCGCGCGCGTGCGCAGGTCCGACGCGCCGTCGTCGTCACGGGCTGGTCGGCGGGTCACGAAGCGCTTCAGCTTGTCGCCCATTCGCAGGACTGTAGAGGAACTGAGACCGTGGGGCGTCTGGGGATATCCCTGGGTGGCGGAGCACTGGCGACGCACGGGGTGCCGGACCGAGTCGGAGCCGTCGGTCATCCCAGGGGGTCGGCGCCTACCGGTCGGTGCGCCAGGGCTGCCAGCGCACGTCGCCCGCCGCCCACAGCGCGTCCAGGTACTCCTTGTCGCGTGGGGCGTCCATGCACTGCCAGAAGGACTCGTGGCGATAGGCCATCAGCTCGCCGCCTGCCACGAGACGATCCAGGGGATCGTGCTCGAAGGATGTCTCGTCCCCGTCGATCAGATCGATCACGGCGGGCTCGAGGACGAAGAAGCCTCCGTTGATGAGGGACTCGTGCAATGGCTTCTCGTCGAAGCGCACGACCTGGTCGCCTCGGAGGTGGAGCTGTCCGAAGCGCGGCGGCGGGTGCACTGCGGTGACGGTGGCCAGCCGACCGTGGGCGCGGTGGAAGGCAAGGAGCCGGTGCAGGTCCACATCCGCCACCCCGTCGCCGTAGGTGAGCATGAAGGCGTCTGCATCGACGTAGGGCGCCACGCGCTTGACCCGCCCACCCGTGTCCGTGTCCAGGCCCGTGTCCACGAGCTCAAGGGTCCAGTCGCCGGGGCGCAGCCCGTCGGGTCCGGCCGGGCTCCGCCGCTGCAGGTCCAGCAGGTACTCGCTGATCTGGTCGCCCATGTAGCCGAGCGCCACCACGAACTCGGTGAGGCCGTAGTGGGCGTAGTGCTCGAGGATGTGGAGGATGATCGGCCGATCGCCGACCTGCACCATGGGCTTCGGACGGATCAGCGTCTCTTCCCCCAGCCGGGTCCCTCGGCCCCCGGCCAGGATCACTGCCTTCATCTCACGTCTCCCGTCCGCCAGCCACAGGTGGGTCTTGCGGAACGATACAGGGGCTACCGCTCGCCCGGATCCGGCGGGCGGGCATCGCAGAACGGAACATCCTCGTCAGCCATCGATAGGGTGTCGAGGGCCTCATCCAGGCGGCGGAGCGGGTTCACAGCCGCTGGGTTCAGCCGAATGAACTCGCTGCGCAGCCCGCACCGGCGGTCGTTGCCAACCGCCGAGCGGTCGAAGTCCGCCATCTCGTGGGCGATCCGGTTGGCCAGCAGCAGCTCCGGCTGCCTAGAGGCGATCTCGTGGTACCCCCGGTTGGCGGAGGTCGATACGGCGGCGGTCATGGCCAGCAGCACGATCACGGCGGCGAACACCTGGTTCCGCCCCCGCCATCGCGGCGGCACGATCCCGCCGAGCAGGCCGACGGTAGCCAACCCGCCGGCCACCGTGCTCATGGCGGTGTCCCGCCACCCCCAGCCCAGCCCCCAGTCGCCGACCGTGATGCGTCGTTGGACCTCCTCGTTGAACGCACCGAGCGCGGCCCCGAGGATCAGCAGGACGCCCGCCACTGCGGCGAACCCAAGCGACGGAACCCGTGCGACCGGGGCGAGCCTCGCCTGGTCCCGCGCTGCGCCCAACGCCAGCCAGCCGAGCAGGAGGATCGCGACGAGGGGCAGCAGGCCTGCGAGCAGCGACGGCCCGCCGTCGCGGCCGGCGGTCTGCCACATGAAGGGGGGCAACCACGATACGAGACGGTTCGGGAGAGCCACGAGCACGTCGGCGTCGAGACCGAGGTCGGAACCGGTGTAGCAGCCGCCCTTGTGACAATTGCTGTAGATGATGCCCCGCGTCACCAGGAACACCGGGGTGAACCCCAGCCACAGCCACCCCACCAGGCGTGTGCCCGAGAGCGACAGGACCTCGCGCCACGAGCGGTCGAGCACGAACCGGCCACGCGCAAAGACAGCGACCGTGGCCACCGGCAGCGCGAAGTAGGCGATCTCGTTGAACGACGCCAGCCCGACCCCCGCCACCACGAGGAGGACGGCTCGGCGGGGCCCGACCCGTGCGGACGTGACGGATGTGGCCCGGAGGGCGAGCGCCGCCACACCCAGCACCAGCGAAGTCGAGAGCATGTACAACCCACCGAAGAGCACCGCAGGGCTGGTCGGGCCGGAAGCCACGAACCCAGCGCCCACTGCGAAGGGCACGGCGGCCGCCAGCGTCGAGGGCCGCTGCGCAAACACCCGGTCACGAGCGAGGAAGCACTCGGTGAAGAGCATGGCGAGGACGCTCAGCACCGCAGCGGCCGCTAGCGTCACCAGCCGCAGCGCCACGTTGGCCTGCAGCCCGAGGAGGTCCATGAGCACGAAGGCCGCCAGGTCGACGAGCCGTTCCAGACAGCGACCAATCGGGCGGAAGTTCCCCAGCTCGAGGAACTTGGGCACGGTGGTGAAGCTGTCGCCGACCAACCGCAGAGGGTTGTCTCGATAGCGGGCCCCGTGCAGGTACACGTGGAACCGGTGGTCGGCGGTGGGTGCAAGAGCGACAAGGGGTGCCATCACCACGAGGGGCACGAGCACCGCCCGCCTCACAGCGCGGCGCCACAGTCGGCGCGGGGTCACCGACGCGGGTCGTCCTTGCGGCAGTCGCACAGCCGGTCAGCAGTCGAGCCGCGAGGCAACGAGCTGCATGACGCGTCCGTGGGGAGCCATGTCGACGCGATCGGGTGACTGCACAGGCTCGCTCCCCTCGCTGGCCGACGCTCGACCGGAAAGGTAGCAGCGACCTCGTCTTCCACCGCCCGGCCTCCCGAGCGAGCCGACGAACTGCGTGGGCCGCTCCGGTCCGCTTTGGCGGGTCGGGCATACCTCGCCGATGCCGCATGATGACTACCGTCTCACTGGTGGAGTGGACCAGCGATCAGGCGTTCACCCTCGACGGGGTCGCGTACAGCTCGATGGTCAAGGGCGTGGGCATGATGGTCTTCAAGCCACGTCACGCCATCGAGCAGTACCAGGCGATGATCGAACAGGCGCAGCCCCGCCGCATCGTCGAGCTGGGGATCTACAACGGAGGGTCGGCCGCTCTGCTCGCACAGATCGCACGACCCGAGCGGCTGGTGGCGATCGACAACAAGGAGGACTGCCCGGCGCTCTCCGCGTTCCTCGCCGCCCACCCGGACCTGCCGGTGTCCGCCTACTACGGGGTCGACCAGGCTGACACGCACGCGCTGGATCGGATCATGGCCGCCGAGTTCGATGGCCCGGTAGATCTTGTCATCGACGACGCATCACACCTTGAGCCACAGTCCCGTGCCAGCTTCAACCGCCTGTTCCCGCATCTGCGGCCGAGCGGGTTGTACGTCATCGAGGA
>JBDSUN010000372.1:0-2975 GCA_039927735.1 Acidimicrobiales bacterium
TCGACAGGCAGACGTCGGGCAGGAGGTAGCGGTGACCGGGAGGCTCGGCCGACAGGGCGCGAGCGATGTCCTCCCCCACCAGCAATCCGGTGACGGCCGTCGTCCCGCCGAAGAAGTGGTTGTCGACGGGGATGAGGCGCACGTCCTCCCGACCCAGCCGATCCAGGAGCGGCGCCAGGACCCGAGCGCCGTACGTGCCGGTGAGGATGCCCACCGGCGCGTGGCGGGAGGGACGCACCTGGAGGAGCTGGCCGGCGGTGGCCCGAACGCCGCGGTAGGGCTCGTAGTCGGCGTCCGACGAACCCGACGAGTCGGCCCACGAGAAGAAGCCCTCCTGCTTCCCGGTGGCGTCCGCCTTCTGGCCGAACAGCTCCAGCTCCAGCGTGCGGGCCATGCCCACGCCGTCCTCGTGCATGGCGAAGCCCTCGTAGGCCCCGGCCATCGGGAAGGGGCGCTCAGCCAAGAGGTGGTACTCGTCGCCCACGAACACCAGTCGACGACCGAGCACCCGCAGGAACACCTGCTGCCAGCCCTCCACGCAGTCCACCACCGCGGCCGCCTCTGCCACCGTGTGCGGGCGCATTCGTGGCTCGCCGTTGTAGCGGCTGACGCCGAGCGGGACGACGCACAGCGAGGTCAGGTCCGGAAAGCGGTCCAGCACCCCCGCCAGCGTGTCGTCGAGCACGTCACCGTCGTTGACACCCGGGCAGACGACGACCTGGCCGTGCACCTCGATGCCGTGGTCGAGCAGGGCCCGAAGCCAGCGAAGGCTGGTGGCACCGCGCCGGTTGCGCAGCATCCCGGCTCGCACCTCCGGATCGGTGGCGTGGATGGAGACGTTGATGGGGCTGAGTCGTTCGGTGACGACCCGTTCGAGGTCGGCCTCGGTGAAGCGGGTGAGGGTGGTGAAGTTCCCGTAGAGGAAGCTCAGCCGGTAGTCGTCGTCCTTCAGGTACAGGCTCTGCCGCAGCCCCGGAGGCAGCTGGTAGATGAAGCAGAACTCGCAGTGGTTGTCACAGGTGCGCACCTGGTCGAAGAGGGCGGATTGCACCTCCACCCCCAGGGGCTCCCCCGCCGCCTTGTGCACCTCTAGGGTCTGCTCGAGACCACCGCGATCGAGGTCGAGCACCGGATCGGCTTCATCGACCAGGAGCCTCCACTCGATGATGTCGCGCGGCACCTGGCCGTCGATGGCCCGCACCTCGTCGCCCACCTCGACACCGGCCTGCGCGGCCGGCGATCCGGGCGCGACGGCGACGACGCGAGGAGCAGACACCGCACGAGGCTACGGGCAACGGCGAGCTAGCGAGCATTCGTTGGCCGTCAGGACAGCAGCCGGCCAAGCTGTCGTGGCCCTCCCCGCCCGCCGTTAGCCTGGCGCCGTGGCCGTCGACAAGGTGCTCCTCGCCGCCCCGCGCGGCTTCTGCGCCGGGGTGGAGATGGCCATCAAGGCCCTGGCGTGGATGGTGCGGGCCTTCGAGCCACCCGTCTACTGCTACCACGAGATCGTCCACAACCAGCTTGTCGTGGACCGCTTCCGCGATCTCGGGGTCGTGTTCGTGGACGACATTTCCGAGGTGCCGCCCGGAAGCCCCATCATGCTGTCCGCCCACGGGTCGGCTCCCGAGGTGGTGACCGCCGCCCAGGCGAGCGGCGGGTACGTCGTCAACGCCGTGTGCCCACTGGTCACCAAGGTCCACCACGAGGTCAAGGTGCGGGCAGGCAAGGGCTACCAGATCGTGTACGTCGGCCACGAAGGTCACGAGGAGGCTGTGGGCACGATGGCGGTGGCGCCCGAGTCGATCCATCGGGTGGAGTCCGTCGCCGAGGTGGACGCCCTGCCACCGATGGACCAGCCCGTGGCCCTCCTGGCCCAGACGACGCTCTCGCACCGGGACTGGTCGGCGGTGGCCGACCGCGCCGCGGAGCGCTTTCCCGAGCTGTGGCAGCCCGGGCGCAGCGACCTCTGCTTCGCCACCACCAATCGCCAGGCCGCCCTCGGCGAGATCGCCGAGCGATGCGACGCAGTCGTCGTCATCGGGTCCGCCAACTCCTCCAACACCCGCGCCCTCGAGCGGTTGGCGCGGGAGTCGGGCGCCGCCCTGGTGTTCCGGGTCAACGGTCCCGACGAGCTGCCCGGCGACCTCGTGGGCACCATCGGCGTCACCGCCGGGGCCTCTGCGCCGGAGGAGCTGGTCGCCGCCGTGATCGACCGGCTCGCGCCCGCGGGTGGTGTGGAGGAGGTGCGGATCACGCAGGAGGACGAGTACTTCCCGCCACCGCGTGAGCTGCGTGACCTGTTGGCGGCCGTCGACATCCTCGCCACCCTCTCGCTGGGCGGATCCGTCCCGAATCGTCCGGCCGTGCGCGACCGTGACCTGGCAGCCAGCCACGTCCTGGAGCAGCTCACGCCGGCATCTGGGCGTACCCTGGGGGGATGAGCACGACCAGCTTCACCGCCATGGACGTCTCCACCGCCGAGCAGTGGGCCGTCATCGGGGCCGAGACGGCCCAGAACCAGCCGCGCGTGGCCGAACGGGTCCTCGGGATGCTGCGCTCCCTCGCCGAGATCACCGATGGCTTCGCCACCGACCAGCTCACCCACTGCCTCCAGACCGCCACGCGGGCCGAGCGTGACGGCGCCGACGACGAGGTGGTGGTGGCCAGCCTTTGTCACGACATCGGCAAGGCCATCAGCGTGCCCGGCCACCCCCAGATCGCCGCCGCCATCCTCAAGCCGTACGTGCGGCCCGAGGTGCACCAGATGATCCTGGTCCACCAGGACTTTCAGGGTGCCCACTACTACCACCACTTCGGTGGCGACCCGAAGGCTCGCGACAAGCATCGCGACACCCTCTCGGCTGACGAGTGGGAGCTCGCCTCCCGCTTCGCCGACGACTGGGACCAGAAGGCCTTCGACACCGACTACGACACCCTGCCCCTCGAGCACTTCGAGGACCGGGTGCGGGCCGTGT
>JBDSUN010000373.1:0-2930 GCA_039927735.1 Acidimicrobiales bacterium
CCATCGACCAGCTGTCGAGCACCGCCACCCTGGCCGCGCCGCCACCCCCGCCGGCCACGACGACGACCATGGCGCCGACCACCACCACCACCACGCCCCCGACGACCACCAGCACCACCATGCCGACCACGACGACCATGCCGCCGAGCACAACCACCCCCCTCCTGCCGGCCAGCACCACCACGACGCCGGTCGCGGTGGCCTCGCCGACCACCTCACCCCCCACCCCCGCACCGCCGGTCACGGTGCTGGGCGGGCCGCCCATCGTCGCCACGCTGCCTCGGACGGGCATCGACGCGCTGGCCCTCGGCCTGGCGGCGCTGGGCCTCCTGCTCCTGGGGTCCGCCATCGTCGACACCGCCCGTCATCGCGCCAGCGCCGCCGGCGGGATCGGCCATCATGTCCAGCATGGGGGAACCAGGCGTCGCTGACGCCGTACTGCGGCCCGACCAGCTCCTCGGGTTGGCCGTGGAGCGGGCCTACGTGACCTTCGCCCGCAACCGGCTCGGGGAGGCGATGGTGGTACGCCGACGCGAGGTGACCTCAGCCGAGGTGGCCGCGCTGGCCGGGCCGATTCGCACGGTCACCGCCGCCGCCATCGACCGCTGGCTCCCGCACGCCGTCACGACGTGGGGCACCGCGGAGGATCTCCGGGCCCTGCTCCCCCGCATCTTCGAGCTGTTCACCGCCGGTCTTCTGGAGACCACACCGGAGGTCCTCTTCGCCAAGCTCCGTCACGCCGACGCGCCGGGCTGGCCGGTCGCCGAGCAGGCCGCCCTCGGCGCCGTCACGTCCGCCTCCTGGCGGGCGGCGTTGGCCCAGCACCCATCGCCGATGGGTCCCGCCGGTCGCCTGCTCATCGCCCTGGCCGAGCTCGGCCAGGAGATCAGCCCCTACCTCGACGACTGGTCGCTGCTCCTGGCCACGCGCGCACCGGACGCCGAGCCGGCCCGGCGCCACCTCACCGATCTGGCGCAGCGCTCCGAGGGGTTGCGGGTCAACGGGCTCGCGATGGGCGACCTGTTCTGGTCGCCTCGTCCGGCTGAGGCGGCGCGCCTCGAGGTCTGGTTGGCCTCACCGCTCACCCGAGGGCACCTACCGGAGCCCCCAGAGCGCTGATCAGCCGAGCGCGCCAGCCGAGCGCAGCGCCGCCACCTGGCCGTCGTCGTAGCCGAGCACCTCGCGCAGGATGGCGTCGGTGTGCTGCCCGGCAGTGGGCGCCTTGGTGGGGAGGGCGTGCTCCTCGTCCACCACCTTGATGGGCGACGGCACCTGCGCGTGGCCGACGCGATCCTGAGGGATCCACGGCAGTCGATCCTGGAACTGCGGGTCGTCGGCCAGCGTCTTGGGCGAGTTCACCGGGGCGATCGGGGTGTTGGCCAGGCTGCCGAGGTCGATCCAGTCAGCCGTCGTCCGTGACCGGAAGATCGCCGCCAGCTCCGTCCGCAGCTCTTCGTTGCCGCGGGCGTGGTCGGCGTACTTGGAGCCCGGATGGCGCTCGAAGAGGTCGGGCCGCTCGATCCCGTTGCAGAAGTTCTGCCAGAACTCGCGCTCAGAGGCCATGAACAGGACGTGCCCGTCGGCCGTCTCGTAGAACTGGTAGCGGACGCCATCGCGCATCCCGGCGGTTCCTGGCGCCCGCCGCTCGTACCCGTCCGCCTTGTTGCCGGTGACCTCGGCCTCGGGTCGTTCGTAGGCCTTGTAGGTCTCGCTGCGGAGCCAGTCCATGGCAGCAGCCGCGTCGGACTGGGCGATCTCCAATCGGCACGGCTCCCCCGTCGACCGAGCTCGCGTGATCCCGGCCAGCACCCCGAGGGCGCCGAACAGCGGGCCGGCGTGGATGCCCACCGAGGGGTGCTCGGGGATGGCGCAGAAGCCGTCGTCGGTGACCTCGGGGGCGACGAGGCCGGCCCATGCGTCGTAGGCGATGCCGTGGCTCGGCATGTCCTTGTAGGGACCCGTCATGCCGTAGCCGGAGATGGTGCAGAACACGATGCGGGGGTTCACAGCCCGACAGGCCTCGTAGCCCACGCCGCGCTTCTCCAGACCACCGGGGCGCATGGCCTCGATGACGGCATCGGCTCCCGCCACCAGCTCGAGGAACACGGTCCGGCCTTCGTCGGTGCGCAGATCGATGGTGATCGAGCGCTTGCCCCGGCTGATGTGGAGGTGCATCAGCGAGGTGCCCTCCACGATGGGCCACGTCATCTCCCGGATGTAGTCCCCGGAGGGAGGCTCCACCTTGATGACATCGGCACCGAGGTCGGCGAGGGTGGTCGTGATGGCACCGGGGCCGAGCATCGAGCACTCGATGATGCGGACGCTCTGCAGCGGGGCGGGCGTGGTCATGGGGTGGCCTCCGGCGGGGCGAGGGGCGAGCCGGGCCCCGGGGTCATGAGCTCCTCACGCCAGCGCGTGCACCAGCGGCGAGCGGAGGCCGACCACGGGTCCCCATCGCGCAGCAGCGAGGTGTGGGTGGCCACGTCGGTGGCCCAGATCGTGCACACCTCGGTGTCGGTGAGCACGCTGTCGTACAGGCCGACGAGGCGGATCCCCCGGTTCGCCATGACGGGCACGCGCTCGGCGAGGGTGGCGGCCAAGTACTCGGGGCCCGATCCCGGGCGCACCGACGACAGCTCGTGCACGAACCACGACCCGGCCACCCCCTCGGCCTGGAGGGCCACCTTGGTCGGGCAGCCCGGCGCCCCCCGCAGGAGGCGGTCGAAGCCACCCGTGCGTCGCCGGTAGGCCTCGTCCCACCACGTGGCGAGGTCCGCGTTGGCGGTCTTGTCCACGTTGGTGCGCTGGGCCAGGCGGGCCCAGCCCTCCCATCCGTCGATCTCCCAGAGGTTCACCACCTGGGGCCAGCGCCCCGTGGTGCCGACGACTTCCCAGGTGCCCAGCAGCCCGAGCCCCCCGCTGGTCGTCCC
>JBDSUN010000374.1:0-4955 GCA_039927735.1 Acidimicrobiales bacterium
GATCGGTGCGCTCCTGGCGCGTGGCGTGGGGCCGCTGGAAGCGGCCGCCGCCGGGGCCTGGCTGCACGCCAGGGCCGGGTCGCTCGGCGCGGGCGCGGGCCTGGTGGCGGGGGACCTCGTGGATCGGTTGCCCTTGGCCCTCACCGAGGTGGCCCCGTGACCGCCGCGGCCTGGGCGGAGGTGTCCCTGGCGGCTGTGGCCGCCAACGTCGAGATCCTCCGGGCGGTCTGCGCACCGGCGGAGGTGTGCGCGGTGGTGAAGGCGGGCGGCTACGGGCACGGTGCCGCTCCGGTGGCCAGCGCAGCTCTGGAGGCAGGGGCGACCTGGCTGGCGGTGGCCCAGGTGGACGAGGCCGCCGGGCTGCGAGCCGCCGGCATGGTGGCGCCGATCCTCCTGCTGTCGGAGCCCCGGCTGAGCGAGCTCGGTGAGGTCGTGGCGGCAGGGGTGGCCGTCACCGCCTACACGCCGGAGCTCATCCGCGGCATGGCCGCCGCCGCTCGTGGTGGCCCACCGGTCCCTGTGCACCTGAAGGTGGACACCGGGATGCGGCGGGTCGGCGCCGACCCTCGTGACCTGTTGGCGCTGGCCTCGACCGTCGCCGAGCACCCGACCTTGTCCCTCGATGCGATCTGGACGCACTGCGCCGTCGCCGACGATCCCGACGATCCCTTCACGGCGGGACAGATGGAGCGCTTCGATGCGGCGATCGCGGCCGTGGAGTCGGCCGGCATCGAGGTGCCGATGCGTCACGCCGCCAACTCGGCCGCCGCCATCGCCCACCCCGCCAGCCGCTACGACCTGGTGCGCTGTGGCATCGCCGTCTACGGCATCCCGCCGTCCCCGGCGCTGGCGGACCGGGTGGCCCTCGAACCGGCGCTGCGGCTCGCCACGCAGGTGTCCTTCGTGAAGCCCGTGGCGGCCGGGGAGGGGATCTCCTACGGCTTGCGACACCACGTCGCCGCCGACACGGTCGTGGCCACGCTGCCGATCGGCTACGCCGACGGGGTCTTCCGGGCTCTGGGCACGGCCGGGCAGGAGGTCCTCATCGGCGGCCGTCGCCACCCCATGGTGGGCACGGTCACCATGGATCAGCTGATGGTGGACGTCGGTCCGGACAGCGGCGTGCGAGCGGGCGACGAGGTGGTGCTGCTCGGCGCGCAGGGATCGGAGCGCATCTCCCCCGACGAGTGGGCGGCTCGTCTCGGCACCATCGCCTACGAGGTCGTGTGCGCGCTCGGCGCACGAGTCGAGCGACGCTACGGCGGCCCGTAGGCTCGGCGACCGTGAACGTGGTCGCCACCACCGCCTCGGTCGACGAGACCCGTGACCTCGCCCAGGCCCTGGCGTCCCTGGCTCGGCCCGGAGATGTCGTCGTGCTGGCCGGGGACCTCGGCGCCGGCAAGACCGCCTTCGTGCAGGGCTTCGGGCGCGGACTCGACGTCCTCGATCGGATCACCAGCCCCACCTTCACCCTCGTGCACGTGTACGAAGGTCGTCTGCCCGTGCACCACCTGGACGTCTACCGGCTCGGTCACCTCAGCGAAGCCCTCGACCTCGGCCTGGCCGAGATGCTCGACGACGGGGGCGTGGTGCTCATCGAGTGGGGCGACGCCATCCTGCCGGTGCTTCCCCTCGATCTCCTGGAGGTCCGCATCACCTTCGGCTCTGGCGACGACGATCGCCACCTCTCCCTTCGTCCTGTCGGGGCGGCCTGGGCGCCCCGTTCCGACGCCCTGGCCGGGATCGTCTCGCCATGGACCGGGGCGGGGACGGGCTGATGCTCATCCTCGGCATCACCACCTCCACCGCCCAGGTGGGCTGCGCCATCGGCGGACACGAGGGCGTGCTGGGCGCCATCCACTCGAGTCGCGGTCGCCGCCACGCCGAGACGCTCACTCCGGCCATCGAGTTCATCTGTCGGCAGACGCGCGTCACGCTCGGCGACATCGGGGCGGTGGCCGTGGACCTGGGTCCTGGCATGTTCACCGGGCTCCGGGTGGGGGTGGCGGCCGGCAAGGCCATCGCCCACGCGCGCCGGCTCCCGATGATCGGCGTGACGAGCCTCGACCTGCTCGCCTTCCCCCTGCGTCACTCGCACCGCCGCATCGTCTGCGCGCTGGATGCCGGGCGGGGCGAGCTGTTCCACGCCACCTACCGGCAGTCGCCCGGTGGGGTGCAGCGGCTCACCACCCCAGAGGTGACCACACCGGCCGACCTGGCATCGGACCTCGATGCGGCCCGCGACGAGGTGCTCCTGGCCGGTGACGGCGCCATTCGCCACGCCGAGCTCTTCGAGCCGATCCGTGGCGTTGAGCTGGCCGATCACGGTGAGGCGTACCCGCTGGCCGGCTCCCTCGTGCAGCTCGCCCACGCCCGAGCCCTGCGGGAGGAGTTCGTGAGCCCTGTGGAGCTCACGCCCACCTACCTCCGCAAGCCGGACGCCGAGATCAACTGGGCCACTCGCGACACGGCGGTCACCTGATGGCGGTGGCTCGCATCCCCCGCCCCGACGACCTCGAGGTCATGATCTCGTCGATGCGACGGCGGCACCTGCGCAGCGTGCTGCGCATCGAGCAGCAGGTGTACCCCCGCCCGTGGTCGCTCGGCCTCTTCATGAGCGAGCTCGGCTACGGCACCAGCCGCGCCTACGTGGTGGCGAGGGTCGACAGCGCGGTCGTCGGCTACGGCGGGCTGATGCTGGTCGCTGACGACGGGCACGTCACCACCCTCGCCGTCGACCCGGCCTGGCATCGACACAAGCTCGGCACCCGGATCCTGCACCGGCTCGCCACCGTCGCCATCGAGCGGGGCGCCCGCAACCTCACCCTCGAGGTCCGGGCCAGCAACCAGGCTGCGCAGGAGCTCTATCGCGCCTTCGGCTTCGCTCCCGCCGGCATCCGGAAGGGGTACTACGTGGAGACGAACGAGGACGCCATCATCATGTGGGCCAACGACGTCGAAGCCCCCGCCTACGCTGCGCGGCTGGCTGCCCTCGATGCCACCGTGCCCGGCACCACCCTCCGCGAGGAGCTCGACCCATGAGCATCGACGTCGGCCGAGGGCGCATCCTGGGGATCGAGACGTCCTGCGATGAGACGGCCGCCGCCATCGTCGAGGCGGGGACCTCGGTGCTGTCGTCGGTGGTGAGCAGCCAGGTGGACCTCCACGCCCGCTACGGCGGGGTGGTACCCGAGATCGCCAGTCGTGCCCACGTCGACCTCATCGTGCCGGTGGTCGCCCAGGCCTTCGTCGAGGCCGGGCTGCCGGACCGGCCCGTGGACGGCGAGAGCTGTGCGGTGGACGCGGTTGCCGCCACCTACGGGCCCGGCTTGGTGGGGGCGCTGCTGGTTGGCGTGTCGGCGGCCAAGGCCTTCGCCCTGGCCTGGGACGTGCCCTTCCTCGCCGTCAACCACCTCGAAGCGCACCTCTACGCCACCCTCCTGGAGGACCCGGAGCTCGAGCTCCCGCTCGTGGTGCTGCTCGTCTCGGGCGGGCACACGCTGCTCGTGCTGATGGAGGGTCACGGTCGGTACCAGGTCCTCGGGTCCACCATCGACGACGCGGCCGGCGAGGCCTTCGACAAGGTCGCCCGCTACCTCGGCCTCGGGTATCCGGGGGGTCCGGCCATCGACCGGATCGCCGGCGAAGGCGATCCAGGCGCCATCCGGTTCCCGCGGCCGATGGTCGGCGACGGCACCTACGACTTCTCCTTCAGCGGCCTGAAGACCGCGGTGGTCAACCACGTCCGACGGCACCCCGAGGTGGCCACCGCCGACGTGGCCGCCAGCTTCCAGGAGGCGGTCGTCGACGTGCTGGTTACCAAGGCCCAGGCCGCAGCCCGTGCGGTCGGTGCCAAGGGCCTTTGCCTCGGCGGTGGGGTGGCGGCCAACTCCCGACTGCGCGAGCGGTTCCTGGACGTGTGCGTGCAGGACGGCATCCGCGGGTTCCTTCCCAGCCGGGCCATGTGCACCGACAACGCCGCCATGGTCGCCAGCGCGGCCTGGTACCGCTGGCAGATCGACGGCCCGTCCCCCCTCGACACCGGCGCCCACCCCAACCTCGGCATCCCCACCGCCTGACCGGGTAGCGCTTTGGCACTCGACGGTTGCGAGTGCTGATCGGGTGGGCATAGGGTTGGCACTCGCACCACCCGAGTGCTAATTCCGCATCGCAAGCGTCATGGAGGCGCCAAGACATGTCATTGCAGCCGCTCGAAGACCGGATCATCGTGAAGCCGGGGGAGGCCGAGGAGACCACCGTCAGCGGCCTGGTCATCCCGGACACCGCCAAGGAGAAGCCCCAGCAGGGCGAAGTGCTCGCCGTCGGCCCCGGCCGTCGTTCGGAGCAGACCGGAGAGATCATCCCGCTGGACGTCAAGGTCGGCGACACCGTCGTCTACAGCAAGTACGGCGGCACCGAGATCACCGACGGCGGCGACGACGTCCTCATCCTGAACGGTCGCGACATCCTCGCGATCGTCAAGTAGGCGCCCCCATGGCCAAGCTCATCAAGTTCAACGACGAGGCCCGACGGGCCCTCGAGGCTGGCGTGAACGCTCTCGCCGACGCCGTCAAGGTCACCATCGGCCCCAAGGGTCGCAACGTGGTGCTCGAGAAGAAGTTCGGCGCTCCCACCATCACCAACGACGGTGTGTCGATCGCCCGCGAGGTCGAGCTCGACGATCCGTTCGAGAACATGGGTGCCCAGCTCGTGAAGGAGGTGGCCACCAAGACCAACGACATCGCGGGTGACGGCACCACCACCGCCACCGTGCTGGCCCAGGCGCTGGTCAAGGAAGGCCTCCGCAACGTGGCCGCCGGTGCTAGCCCCCTCAGCCTGAAGCGCGGCATCGAGGCGGCTGTGGCCGCCGCCGTCAAGGACATCGAGAGCCAGGCCAAGGAGATCGACGACAAGTCCGAGATCGCCCAGGTCGCCTCCATCTCCGCCGCCGACCC
>JBDSUN010000375.1:0-8187 GCA_039927735.1 Acidimicrobiales bacterium
GCGGCGACCTTGGCCCCGGCGTCCTCCTGCACGTCGGCCACCACGACCGTCGCGCCCTCAGCGGTCAGGCGGGCGGCGGTGGCGGCGCCGATGCCAGAGGCGCCGCCGGTGACGAGGGCGACGGTGCCGGTGAGATCCTCGAACGGGGGCAGCGTCATCGATGGTCTCGGTGCCAGCGACGGTCAGGCCGCAGCGGGGGCGATGGGCTCGGCCGTGGATAAGGCGTGGAACTGGGCGAGGATGTCCGCGCCACCCTCGTGAGCGAGGCACCAGTGCTCGACCTCGCTGAGGACCGCCTGGCGGGTCTGGGCGCGGCCAGCGCCGAGCGACTGCTCGAGCCCCCGGTCCCACAGCCGGCCGATCATGTCCGTGCCGGCGTGCTTCTGGCCGCCGGCGCCGAGCCACGTGCGGTCCCGCATCTCGGTGAGGGCGGTCTTCAGGTAGCCGACGTGGGGTGTCTCGTCGGCACGGATGAAGGAGACCAGGTCGGCGGCTCGCCCGTCGCCAGCCACGAGGTCGCGGTCCGACAGCCACTCCTCGGCCCAGGCGAAGGTGTGGAACGCCTGCACCTCGATGAACAGGACCCGGATCATCAGGTTGGCGATGAGCTCGACGTTGACGTCGACGTCGTCGGGCAGCAGCCGGTCCAGCTCCGGGCTCGGACCGGAACCCGGCTGGCCGAAGCCCATGCGGGCGAGCATGGCGTCGATGTCCACCTTGGCGGTGGGGCTGTCGAAGGCGATGTCGCGCGCCGCGAACCACATGTCCTTGTGCCCAGCTTCCTCCTCCCAGCCGGCCTCGTCGCGGCCATGAGCCTCGAACAGACCTCTGCCGAGGTGGTCGATGGCGGTGCCCCGGATGTCCTCGTCGAAGTGCACCTGCATGTCACCGGGCTGGAGGAGGCGGATGTTGGCGCCGAATCCCTCCACGGTGCCGATGCGGGTGAGGGTGGCGATCAGCGGCTCGGGCACACCGGCCTGGATCAGGTGGCGGGCCTGGGCCACGTTGGGCACGTGCTCGGGCCAGGTGTCGAGTGGGACGTGGAGCACCTCGGTGCCGAAGGTCTCGCGGTTCTGGGCCTGCCACGCCTCGATGGCGGGCACGCGGTGCTGGGTGCGCGGCGACACGTAGGTGCCGTCCTCGTCGAAGCCACCGTGGCAGCGGACACCGCCCTCGATCAGCGGCGCGGCCATCGTGGGATCGGCCAGCAGCTCGGCTTCGGTGACGGTGACCTGGTCGGTCGTCATCGTGGTTCCCCCTGGTCAGGACTGGGACCGACTGTATACTCGTCGGTGTACACCGGCAAGGAGGATCTGCGGATGGTGGAAACCCCGGTGCGACGGCTGCTCCGGCGGGAGGAGCGACACGCCTCGATCCTGCACGCGGCCGCCGGTGCCTTTGCCCGCACGGGGTTTGCGGCCACGTCGATGGAGGACGTCGCCGAGGCCTGCGGGGTGACCAAGCTCATCGTCTACCGCCACTTCGACTCCAAGGAGGAGCTGTACCGGGCCATCCTCCAGCGGGTCTTCGATCGTCAGGCGGAGGAGCTGGTACGAGGTCTGGAGCGTCCGGGCCAGTCCGGGCTCGGTGCCCGCACCCTGCTGACGGTTGCACGCGAGGAGCCAGACGGGTTCACCCTCCTGTGGCGGCACGCCCCGAGGGAGCCGCAGTTCGCCGCCTACGCCCAGGAGCTGCGCTCGATGTCCGTGGCTGCGGTGCGCGACCTCATGGCCATCGCCAGCCACGACCCGGTGTTCGACGCCTGGACGGCGGAGGTCGTCATCGGCTGGCTCGTGGAGGCCGTGCTCACCTGGCTCGAGGTGGGCGCCGCCGACCGCGACGAGGAGATGGTGCGATGGAGCACCGATGGCCTGCGGCGCATGCGAGCCGGCTGGGTCGACGCCACAATGCCGTTCTCGCCGTAGCGGATCGAGGCCAGACTGTGCGGGTGCCCTCGTCGTTCTCCGTCGCCGAGCGGCGGGTGGGGTGTCAGCTCGGGTTCGACGTGCCGGAGCCCGGGGTCACCCTCGTGCTCCAGCTGGCGCCGGCCCACCCTGCCGAGGTGCACGACGAGCACCTGCTCGTCACCCTTGACGGGGTGCCGTCGGCGGACCTCATCACCGAGGTGGCCGGACCGCACGGAGCCCGCCTGCACGTGGCGCAGCTCGGCCCAGGTTCGCTGACGGTCGGCTACAGCAGCACGGTGCGACCAGTGCTTCCACTCGAGGCTGAACGGGGGAGCGTCGACGCCATCGACATCGAGGCGCTCACCTACCTGCGCCAGAGCCGCTACGCCCCCTCGGACGAGCTCCTCGGCTTCGCCATGGCCGAGCTCGGCCAGCTGCCGGCCGACGACGAACGACCCGGGGCAATCGCCTCCTGGGTGTTCGAGCGCTTCGCCTACACCCTCGGGGCCAGCGGACCGCTCGACACCGCCGTCGACACCCTCCTGTCGGGGGCCGGCGTCTGCCGCGACTACGCCCACGTCACCATCGCCCTGTGCCGGGCCCTCGAGATCCCGGCCCGATTGGTGTCGGTGTACGCGCCGGGCCTCGGCCCGATGGACTTCCACGCCGTCGTGGAGGCCCGGGTGGGCGGCCGCTGGCAGGTGCTGGACGCCACCCGGCTGGCGCCGCGGGGCGGCCTCGTGCGCATCGCCACCGGTCGCGACGCCGCTGACACCGCCTTCGTCACCACCCTGGCCGGCCGGGCCGACCTCACCCTGGCCGAGGTGCACGCCGTCGTCCACGGGGATCTTCCCGGCGACGATCACGTCTCGCCGATGCGACTCCCGTAAGGGAGCCACCGGTAGGCTGGCGGACCCCCCAATCTGCAAGGAACGATCTGATGGCCATCCGCGCCGACCTCCGCAACGTGGCCATCGTGGCCCACGTCGACCACGGCAAGACCACCCTCGTCGACAAGATGCTCTGGCAGTCCGGCGCCTTTCGCGCCAACCAGGACGTCAACGAGCGGGTCATGGACTCGATGGACCTGGAGCGCGAGAAGGGCATCACCATCCTCGCCAAGAACACCTCGGTGAACTACGGCGACGTGAAGATCAACATCATCGACACCCCGGGTCACGCCGACTTCGGCGGTGAGGTCGAGCGAGGCCTGTCGATGGTGGACGGCGTGCTGCTGCTGGTCGACGCTTCCGAGGGGCCGCTGCCCCAGACCCGGTTCGTGCTGCGCAAGGCCCTCGAGGCGAGCCTGCCGGTGGTGCTGGTGGTCAACAAGGTGGACCGGGCCGACGCCCGCATCGCCGAGGTCGTGCACGAGGTGGAGGAGCTGTTCCTCGATCTCGATGCCGCCCTCGATCAGCTCGACTTCCCGATCGTCTACTGCGTGTCGCGCGAAGGCAAGGCGTCGATGGACCGCCCGGCCGATGGCGCCGGCCTGCCGGAGGGGGCGACCCTCAAGCCGTTGCTCGACCTGCTCGTGGAGCGGATCCCGGCACCCGAGTACGACCCCGAGGCGCCCCTGCAGGCGCTGGTCACGAACCTCGACTCGTCTCCGTACCTCGGCCGCGTGGCGCTGTGCCGGGTCGTGAACGGACACCTCAAGAAGGGTGAGACGGTCGCTTGGTGCCGGGCCGACGGCAGCACCGAGCGAGCCAAGATCACCGAGCTGTTCATCACCGAGGAGCTCGAGCGGGTGGCGGCCGAGGAGGTCGGCCCGGGGGAGATCATCGCCATCGCCGGCATCCCCGAGATCACCATCGGCGAGACGCTCACCGACGTCGACGATCCGCGCCCGCTCCCGGTCATCCACATCGACGAGCCCAGCCTGTCGATGACGATCGGCATCAACACCTCGCCGCTGGCCGGCAAGGAGGGCAAGAACCTCACCGCCCGACTGGTGAAGGGCCGACTCGACAGGGAGCTAGTGGGTAACGTCAGCATCCACGTGCTGCCCACCGAGCGCCCGGACACCTGGGAGGTGCAGGGGCGCGGCGAGCTGCAGCTGGCGGTGCTCGTGGAGATGATGCGGCGGGAGGGCTTCGAGCTCACCGTCGGCAAGCCGCAGGTGCTCACCAAGGAGGTGGACGGCAAGGTCCACGAGCCGGTCGACCGCCTCACGATCGATGTTCCCGAGGACTTCCTCGGCGTGGTCACCCAGCTCCTCGCGCTGCGCAAGGGCCGCATGGAGCAGATCATCAACCACGGCACCGGCTGGGTGCGGATGGAGTACCTCGTGCCCGCTCGCGGTCTCATCGGCTTCCGCACCGAGTTCATCACCGAGACCCGCGGGACCGGCCTGCTCCACCACGTCTTCGAGCGCATGGAGCCCTGGGCGGGGGAGATCAAGGGGCGTCCGAACGGCTCGCTCGTAGCCGACCGCACCGGCCCCACCACCGGCTTCGCCCTGACGGCCCTCCAGGACCGCGGCGTGATGTTCGTGGGGCCCGGAGTGCTCGTCTACGAGGGGATGATCGTCGGCGAGAACTCCCGCGCCGACGACATGGACATCAACCCGACCAAGGAGAAGAAGCTCAACAACATCCGCTCCTCCACGGCCGAGGCCTTCGAGAAGCTGATCCCGCCGCGCTACCTGTCCCTCGAGCAGGCCCTCGAGCTCATCGCCGAGGACGAATGCGTCGAGGTCACCCCGACGTCGGTCCGCCTGAGGAAGGTCATCCTCGATGCGACAACGCGAGCCCGCAGCGCCAAGCGAGCCAAGTCGGCCGACTGACGTTGGGATCTCAGTAGTGCCAGGGGTACGGGGACCAGTCGGGATCACGCTTCTCGAGGAAGCTGTCCCGGCCTTCTCGGGCTTCGTCGGTCATGTAGGCGAGCCTCGTGGCTTCGCCGGCGAAGAGCTGCTGGCCGACGAGGCCGTCGTCGATGAGGTTGAAGCTGTACTTCAGCATCCGCTGGGCGGTGGGGCTCTTGGCGTTGATCTTGGCGCCCCACTCGAGCGCCACCCGCTCGAGGTCGGCGTGGGGGACCACGGCGTTGACCATGCCCATCCGGTGGGCGTCGTCGGCGGAGTGCTCGTCGCCGAGGAAGAAGATCTCGCGGGCGAACTTCTGACCTACCTGACGGGCCAGGTAGGCGGACCCGAAGCCGCCGTCGAAGCTGGCCACGTCGGCGTCGGTCTGCTTGAACCGGGCGTGCTCGGCTGACGCCAGCGTGAGGTCGGACACCACGTGCAGGCTGTGGCCTCCACCCGCCGCCCACCCGGGCACCACGCAGATCACCACCTTGGGCATGAAGCGGATGAGGCGCTGCACCTCGAGGATGTGCAGGCGCCCGGTCTGGCCGGGATCGATGGAGGCCGCCGTGTCGCCCTCGGCGTACCGGTAGCCGTCCTTGCCCCGGATGCGCTGGTCCCCGCCGGAGCAGAACGCCCAGCCGCCGTCCCTGGGGGAGGGCCCGTTGCCGGTGAGCAGCACGCAGCCGACGTCGGAGGACTGCCGGGCGTGGTCGAGCACCTGGTACAGCTCGTCGACGGTGGAGGGCCGGAAGGCGTTGCGCACCTCGGGCCGATCGAAGGCCACCCGCACGGTGCCCTGCGCCTTGGCCCGGTGGTAGGTGATGTCGGTGAGGTCGAAGCCGGGGACGACGTCCCAGGCGGCGGCGTCGAAGAGCTCGGAGACCATCTCGGGAGGGTACGGGGTAGACAGGGCGCCATGGAACATCGACGACTCGGCCAGTCCGGCCTCAAGGTGAGCGTGCTGTCCTTCGGTTCCTGGGTGTCCTTCGGGCCCCAGCTCGACGTGGCCAAGGCGCGCGATTGCATCGACGCCGCCCACGCCGCCGGGGTGACGTTCTTCGACAACGCGGAGGCCTACGCCGGCGGTGAGTCGGAGCGGATCATGGGCCAGGCCATCCAGCAGCTCGGCTGGGCCCGGGAGACCTACACGGTGTCGACCAAGGTCTTCTGGGGCCTCACCGAGGGCGTGAACAGCAAGAACACGCTGAACCGCAAGTACCTCCTGCACTCCATCGATGGGTGCCTCGAGCGGTTCGGGCTCGACTTCGTGGACCTCCTCTACTGCCATCGGCCCGATCCGGGCACGCCCATCGAGGAGACGGTGTGGGCGATGTCGGACATCATCGATCGCGGCCAGGCCCTCTACTGGGGCACCTCGGAGTGGTCGGCCGACGAGATCCGCGCCGCCTGGGAGATCGCCGATCGGCACCATCTCCGCAAGCCGGTGGTGGAGCAGCCGCAGTACAACATCTTCGAGCGACGTCGAGTCGAGCGGGAGTACGCCCGCCTCTACGAGGACATCGGCCTCGGGCTCACGACCTGGAGCCCGTTGGCGTCGGGGCTCCTGTCGGGCAAGTACATCGACGGGATCCCCGAGGGAAGCCGGGCCACGTTGCCGGGCTACGAGTGGCTCAAGGACGTGCTCACCGACGAGGCCCAGAACGCCAAGGTGAAGACCCTGGCCGGGATCGCCGAGGAGCTCGATTGCACGCTCTCGCAGCTGTCCCTGGCGTGGTGCGCCAAGAACCCCAACGTGTCCAGCGTCATCACGGGCGCCAGCCGGGTGGAGCAGGTGCAGGAGAACATGGGCGCCCTCGACGTCATGCCCAAGCTCAGCGACGACGTCATGGCCAGGATCAAGCAGGCAGCCCGGTAGGAGCGGCTAGAAACAGGGCCGTGAACGCCGTCGTCATCTACGAGAGCCTCACCGGCAACACCGCCAAGGCCGGCCGGGCCATCGCCGCAGCCCTCTCCGCCGAGGGCTTGCCGACGCAGGCCTTCCCCATCACCGGGATCGACTACCAGGCGCTGTCCGATGCCGACCTCGTGATCGTCGGCAGCTGGGTGGACGGGCTCATCGTGGTGGGCCACAAGCCCGGCCGCCTCGGCCGCATCAAGTCCATGCCGGCCCTGGCCGGCAAGCGAGCCGTCGTCTACCTCACCTACGCCATCGATCCCGGCAAGGCGCTCCAGAAGATGTCCGACGCCGTGTCCGCCCGTGGCGCCGACGTGCTCGGGGGTCAGCTGATCCGGCGGGACAAGCTCGACCAGGGCGTGGCCGACTTCGTGGAGCGGGTCCTCGACGTCACCGCTGTTGCGTAGTCAGTCGGTCCATGGGCCGACGCCGCGCAGGCGCTCCACGGTGATGCGCACGACGGACCCCGGCGGCGGATCGTCCATCGGCGGGAACTTCACCTCGGGGCCGACGTAGACGTGAGCCAGCTCCTGCAGCAGCTCGGGGGCCCCGCCCGCCTCGACCCTGGCGGTGCCCTGGATCACGAGGTACTCCTGCATCCCGCCGGCGTTGCGTGACGGTGCCTCGACCGACACGGCGACGCGGGGATCCCGCTCGAGGTTGCGCAGCTTGCGGAACGGTCCCAGCGATGCGAACACGACCTCGTCGCCGTCTAGCCGCACCCACACGCAGCTCACCTGCGGGGCCCCATCCGGGTCGATGGTGACCACATGGGCCAGGTTCGGCCCGTCCAGCACGGCACGGGCACTGTCCGGAATGGCGAGCATCACCGCAGCGTACGGGATGCTCGTAGCCTCGCCGCCGGGGGGCGCCACACGGTCGAGCCGCCGTGACGGGCCGGCTCAGCGGAGCTCGAGGAACCCGGCGATGGCCTCCGCCTGAGCCTTGCGCCAGCGGCTGACGGGGTCAGTGGCCGGAAGGGAACGGACCTGGGCGAGCAGGGGAGCGAAGGTACGTCGCTGTGCGGCCAGGAGGGTGGTGCTCGGTCGGTCGGATCGCTCGAGGAGCACGAGCTTCACGAGGAGCTCAGCGCGGACGTCGCGGAACCGGCTCACCGGAGCGCGCAGCCAGCCCCGCAGCGCGGCCCGGCCCTCTGGGGTCAGCTCGTGGAGGGTCCGCCGTGGGCCACGCCCCGACTCCGTGCCGGCGGTCACGATCAGGTCGTCCTGAGCGAGCTGGTCGATGGCGCGATAGGTCAGGGGTCGGCTGGCGGCCCATACCCGCCCGATCTCGCCTCCGGGGGCCAGCAGGCGCGTGAGGGAGAACCCGTGAGCGGGTGCCTCCGCCAGGAGGCCGAGCACCACCCACTCGGTGAGGGTGCGCTCACGCGCGGCAGACGTCACCTGGTCATTGCACCACGCCGACTAGTAGTCAGCCACTGACTAGTCTGCGGTGATGGTGCCACGCCGCCTCCTCGCGGGATGCCTCTCGGTCATGGTCCTGGTCACCGTCGCCGGGTGCGGAGACTTCGAGTCGCCCACCGCAGAGCCCTC
>JBDSUN010000376.1:0-3383 GCA_039927735.1 Acidimicrobiales bacterium
AGGGGCTGACGACGGTCATGCCGTCGAAGAGGGTGAGGTCGGCGGCTTCGAGCGCCTGGCGACCGTCGTCGTCGAGACCGGCGAAGGCGGGGTCGGCCTGGAGGTCGACATCCGGGTCGGCGGCGATGGCGGCGACCATGGCGAAGAGCTGCTCCATGGCCGCCCGCACCTCGGGGTCGTCGATGCCGGCGTCGACCTGGAAGACGATGGTGCCGGGGATCCCTGCGCCCTGGCCGCCGAACTCCTCTTCGAGGGTGTCGATGCCCCGGGTGCTCTCGAACCCGGGCGGCGTGAAGTCCTGCCCGAAGCTGCCGCCGATCGCGCTCGATGCGGCGCCCACGACCACGATGCCGAGGACCCACAGGATGGCGACGGTCTTCCGCTTGCGGAAGCACCAGGAACCGAGACGAGCGAACATCTGAGACGACCCTCCGGGGGGAGCGTTGCGTGGGTGGACGAAGGTCGTCCGCCGGGCGACATGCGAGCAATGTACGGCGACCATCGCATGCCGCAATCAGGGATTGCCCTGGATGTGACGCATGTCATCAGGGGTTCTCATCGGGGTCCTAGGGTCCCGGGATGATCCAGGACCGCTTTCGCCTCGACGACAAGGTCGCCATCGTCACGGGCGCCGGCCGCGGCATCGGCGCCGCCTCCGCCCTAGCCCTCGCCGAGGCGGGGGCCGACGTCGTCATCTCCTCCCGCACCAAGGATCAGCTCGACGGGGTCGCCGCCCAGATCGAGGCCCTCGGACGTCGAACGGTGGTGGTGCCGGCCGATCTCAGCGACCTCGATGCCGTCGCCGCCCTCGCCGGCGTCGCCCAGCGGGAGCTCGGCCGGCTCGACATCGTGGTCAACAACGTCGGCGGGTCGATGCCGCGCGCGTTCTTGGACACGTCGCCGCGCCGTCTGATCTCGGAGTTCTCCTGGAACGTGGCCACCGCGCACGCCCTCACCCGGGCGGCCGTCCCGATCATGTTGGAGACCGGCGGCGGCTCGGTGGTGGGGATCTCCTCGATGATGGGGCGGACGGCGGGCCGTGGCTTCGTCGCCTACGGCACCGCCAAGGCCGCCCTGTCGCACTGGACCCGTCTGGCCGCCCAGGACCTCGCCCCGCGCGTACGGGTGAACGCCATCGCGGTCGGCTCCATCGCCACCTCCGCCCTCGAGATCGTGCTGGAGGACGATGGCCTGCGCACGGCCATGGAGCAGGGCACGCCGCTCAAGCGGATCGGGGACCCGGAGGAGATCGCCGCCACCGTCCTCTTCCTCGCCTCCCCCGCCGGTGGCTACATGACCGGCAAGATCGTCGAGGTCGACGGAGGCATCGAGCAGCCCAACCTCGACATGGGCCTGCCCGACCTCTGAGCGGCCCCGGCCCGTAGGCTGGACTGGCCATGGATCGCTACCAGTACCTGCTGCTGATGGGCGCCTGCGTGCTCATCACCCTGCCGCTGGAGCTGTACTTCGAGGCCCGGGTGTGGCGCCGGCCCCGCCGCCTGTTGCTCGCCTTGCTGCCGGCCTTTGCCCTGTTCGTGGTCTGGGACCTGTGGGCCACCAACACCGGCACCTGGAGCTTCAGCCCGGACTACACCATCGGCGTCACGCTCCCCGGGGGGATGGCCATCGAGGAGCTCGCGTTCTTCACCGTCATCCCATTGTGCGGCCTGCTCACGCTGGAGACGGTCCGCAACATCCTGCGGCACCTCGGATCCCGCTGATGCCCATCTACCCCACCCTCGCCGTCACGGCGGCCGTCGTCGTCATCGTCATCGAGCTCCGGATCCTGCGCTCGGGCTTGTTCCGGGAGCCGGCCTACTGGATCTCGATGGCCATCTGCTACGCCTTCATGATCCCGGTGGACGGCTGGCTGACCAAGCTGTCGGCACCCGTCGTCATCTACCGGCCCGAGGACACCAGCGGCATCTACCCCATCTGGGACATCCCGCTGGAGGAGTACGCCTACGCCTTCGCCCTCCTCACCGCTGTCATGCTGACGTGGGATCGCGTCGGTGCCTCGCCGAGGCGAGCCTCGGTGCGGGAAGATGTGCGGGCATGAGCCCGGTCTTCCTCGTCGTCGGTGCCTTCGTAGCCATGGAGGGCGTGAGCTATGCGGCGCACCGCTGGGTCATGCACGGCTTCGCCATGGCCTGGCACCGCAGCCACCACGTCCCCGCCAACAGCCGCTTCGAGCGCAACGACCTGTTCCCGGTCTGCTTCTCCAGCGTCGGCGTGCTCCTCTTCGCCCTCGGCAGCGGTGGGTGGCCCGTCTTCTGGTGGGTGGGCGTCGGCGTCGCCGCCTACGGCGCCACCTACATGTTCGTGCACGAGGTCTACATCCACCACCGCCTCCCGATCCGGGTGCCCGAGCTCGCGTACCTCGAGTGGCTGCGCGACTCCCACCGCATCCACCACCAGACCAGCGCCGAGCCCTACGGCATGCTCCTCCCCGTCCTCCGAGCCGACGCCCGCGCCCGCTCGTCGGCCCTCGACCCCCTCGAGCGCTCCCGAGCCTGAACCCCTAAGGATCTGTGGACGGTTCTGCGCAGATGGTGCGCAGAACGCTCCACAGATCCGGTAAGACGGCAGTGATGCTGGCCACCGCGTCGTTCCACGTCGTGACCTACCGCCGGCGGGTGGGGCGGGCGTTGCGCGAGGTCGCCCGAACGGCGTGCCTTTCTCGCGGACACCGGCAACGCACGGTTCGCGGTCGTGGGTCGCGCCTCGGGCGGCATGGGCTCCCGCCAGGTCAACCGCACCCTGTCACCACGGCGCATCGCCGTCCTCGTCGACTGGGTCGATGGCGACGCAGCCATGCGAGGTCGCGCCCTCTTGGAGTCGCATTGGCGAAGGCGTGGTGCCGAGGTCTGGTCGGCGGGGTTGGCTCCCCTGCGCTCGAAGGGCTCCTGGCGTGGGGCGACGCCGTTCGCCCCGAGTCCGGCGGCCGGCGAGATCGCCGGCCTCGTCGCGTCCATCACCTACGCCCGCATCCGTCCGTCCAAGATGGCCCACTTGTACCTGCTGCGGTTCCCCGGCGCGGCCCGACGGATCACGCGACCGGGCTCACCCATGTTGGCGGGCATCGGCTTCAGTGACGTCCCCATCCATCACGCCTGCACGTTCTCGGTCTGGCCGTCGTCCACCGAGCTCGACCGCACCGTGCTCGGCCGGTCCGAGCCACATGGCGCCGTGGTGCGACGATCCGATGAACGCAGATGGCTGTCCGAGAGCCTGTTCGCCCGCTTCCACGTCATCGACCACTCCGGCACCTGGGGCATAGGCGACCCTCTCGACCGGGCGCAGCCCTAGCGTCCAACCACGGCGCCAGAGATCGGGCGGACAGGTCAAGGGCGAAGGGCGCGGCGAGGCGGAGCCAGCTTGTC
>JBDSUN010000377.1:0-4794 GCA_039927735.1 Acidimicrobiales bacterium
CACCCGGCCCGCCGAGCTGCGGGGTTGGCCGGTCCCGGAGGTGCTGCGGTCGGGCGATCACGCCAAGGTCGAGCGCTGGCGACGGGCTCACGCGCTTGCCCGCACCCGGGCGGAGCGGCCCGACCTCATCGAAGCCCGGGGCGGGCTGAGCGAGACCGACGAGCGCCTGCTGGCCGAGTTCGACCTCTGAGCCACCCGGCGCCTATCCTCACGCGTCCCACGCCCCCGGAGCCACTGCCATGCAACCCACCGATCTCGTCGACCAGTCCAGCCTGCGCACCGACATCCCGGACTTCGGTCCCGGCGACACGCTGAAGGTCCACGTCCGCGTCGTGGAGGGCGCCAAGGAGCGCCTCCAGGTGTTCCAGGGTGCCGTCATCGCCCGCCAGGGCGACGGCCTCCGCGAGACCTTCACGGTGCGCAAGGTGTCCTACGGCGTCGGCGTAGAGCGCACCTTCCCCGTGCACGCGCCGTCCGTGGGTCACATCGAGGTCGTCAGCCGCGGCGACGTCCGTCGGGCCAAGCTCTACTACCTCCGGGACCGCGTCGGTAAGGCGGCCAAGATCAAGGAGAAGCGCGAACGTTAGAACCTGTCTGACGGCCGACCGGGGCGACCTCGGACGGCTGTTTGATCAGTTCACACGGCGCTACTCGAACCCGAAGACGGCGGCGGACTACCGCACGTCCTTGACGGATCTGTTCCGCTGGACGGGGAAGCGGCATCCTTCGCTGCTGACCGAAGCGGACCTGCTGGGGTGGTGCACCTGCCGGGACCCGGCGAACAACACCGTGTACCAGCGGACCTCGAAGGCATGCACGTTCCTGCGTTGGTGCCAGCGGGAGGGTCACATCGACCGAAACCCTGCCGAACACCTGCGGGATCCTGACTCGCCGCTGCGTACGTTTCGGCGCACCTTCGGCAAGGTCCAGGCGAAGCATCCCGGCCGCTGGCTCACCCATGAGCAGGCGTACGGGTGTCTGGTGGGCTCGTGTCAGGACGGAACGATCCTCGGCCTGCGTGACGAGATCGTGCTCCGGCTCGGTCTCGCGGGGATGCGACTGTCCGAGATCGGCCATCTGCGCATCGGTGACGTGGCCTGCCTGCCGCTGATCACCTGGACCGGCAAGGGCCGCACGCCCCGGAAGATGACGGCGGGCGAGTCTCTTGCCGCTGCGATCCGGCGGTACCTTGCGGAGTATCCCGATCCGGAGCCGCAGGACCCGTTGATCTGCCGTCAGGTCATGGGTGCCGCCCGCCAGGGTGGACCACGGCGCATCGACTGGCACCACGCTCCGCAAGCCCGATCGCTCTACTGGGTCATCAATGAGCGCGGGAAGGCAGCCGGACTCGGGCACATCGCCCCTCACGACCTCCGACGAACAGCCGCAGGCATCCTCCACCTGGCCACGACCGCCGAGGGCGCGCACCACTTCGACCTACTCGACATCCAACGAGTCCTTGGCCACGCCGACCCAGCCACGACGATGAGGAGCTACCTGGAGCCGATGGACACCGACGTCCTCGACAGGGCCGCAGCCTTCCTCGATTGACGAGCACGGTGCGCCCTTAACGGGCAGAGTGTGCAGGTGTTCCAGATGCCACCGCCCGGGCAGAGGTTGGGTTGGCCTGCTCGGCTTGGACGAGTAGCCCTCATGGTTGCGGTCATCGGACTGACGGTCTGGCGCCAGTCCGAGAACGTCTTGATTGGAGCGGCGGCCGCCGCAGTGGCCGGTGGTGCGACGCTCGTTGCCGTCTCGCTCCCAGCGCCCAAGCGCCCGGACGAACGGGCATAACTGCCAGAAGCGGTCGTGGTTCAGAGGGGGCACTATGGGTGTGTGGCGCACCGATGGGTCTTGGGATGGGTCATCGCAGCGTCCTCTGTGGTTGGGTGTTCTGCACCGTCAGAGCAGACCGCTGGCCACCTTTCCGACTCGTCCATCGTCGCCACCGGCCTAGCAATCACTGACGCCAAGGCCGGTGAGATAGCGGACCACTTCTCGGGTCGATATGGCATCGACCGTTCCCAGATCTGGGTCGTGGAGCTGAGCGGAGACGACGCCATCACAATCGTCGGCGAAGGCCTGATCACGGAGCGGGAGCGGGTCTGGCTCGCATACGCCGCAGGCGAGCTCGTGGACTCGGGCGCCCACCCCCCGTACGGCTACCCGGTCCCGACCGGCGGGATGGGATACCTCGCGTTCGATATGAACTGGAGCACTCTCGGCGGTGGGCTCCTCGTCCAGGATCGGTCGAGCCAGGCCAGATCGCTGGGCTCGCCGGTGAAGCTGCCCGACGGACGTCGGTGACGTTGGCGGCGCTAGGCCGATACTGAGCCGCCCATACCTGCCACTCTGACGCGGCTCGGTCCGGCACACTTGGCGCGTGAAACGGCGAGCGCTGAGAGATATCGCCCAGGCGCTGAGCAAGGAGTTCGCCCAGTACGACACCCGTGAGTTCGGGGCTCGTGTGAAGGCTCATCGAGGCCGATCGCTGGAGCTGCTGGTCGATGCTCCTCACACGGTGCTGGACAACTTTGTTAGGCGTGCCGTCAGCGAAGCAGACGCCGCTCAAGCCGGCGTGACGTTCCGGGAGATCGTGGCCCACTACCTCGCCGGTGAGACTCCGCCTTTCGAGGACGACCGGGCATAGCTGCCCAGCGACCCTTATCTGCCAGAGTGACGCGGTTCAAGGTTTGGATGTCGACGCCAAGGTCCGCTGGTAGGCGAGACGCTCCGCGAGCCTGAACATTCGCCTTGCGTCCTCCTGGGGCAGGTCGAAGATGGTCACCCCATCACGGAATCGCGAGAGCCGTCGCCGAGGCCATCTCCATGGCACCCCTTCGGCTCGTTGCGCCCGAGCCGTCGCGCACAGCTTGTGGTATCGGAAGTCCTCCACCATGCGTCGGAACCCGTAGTAGACCGCGTCCGGGACATCGTCCAAACGGGTGGACGAAGGCTCGAAGCCCGCCTCCTTGCCCCATCGTCCGTACCAACCGAGGCCCCCGAAGCCGTCCGGCGCGGCCTTCTGCGCGTACTTCCCGGACTCGCGCCAGAAGTAGTCGCCCGTCTTCATGCGGTCGGCTGCCTCCGCCGCCTTCTCGCTCCAGAAGGCCACTGCTACGTCCACGCCGCGGAGTCGGTGGGACCGTTCCTCGGAGCCGACGATCTCCCACCACGAGTCTCGTAGCCACGACGAGAACTCACCGACGATCGGCCGGGCGCTACCGTGCGCGTCGAATTTGCCCCGCTCGCGGACGGCAACCCGCCTCGCGTGAGTTCGAAGCTGAAGCAGCTCGTACTCCTCGGCATCCATCTCCATCGGCAGACCGAGGTAGGCGTGGAGATGCGGTGCGTCGCGCATGTGCTCGGGTCGAGTGAGCCGTGGTTGGAACTCGACGATCCACACTCCAATCGGCTGGCCCCACCTGCGGACCCATCGCTCGCGGAGCGCCTTCCGATGCCGCACGAACGTCCTCGCGTCTGGGCACCACCGTCGCCAGTCACCTGGATAGGTGAGCGTGACCAGCGCCGGTCGCGGCCCGAGCAGCTCCCATGGCAGCCCGCTGAACTCCCACCGCATCGTCCGTCGGCTGCGTGCGCTGAAACGCTCCTGGTTCCGCCCAGCCGTCGAGAGTCCTGCCTGCCCCGAGTTGGAGCCGCCCCCGCCGCCTGGAGGCAGACTCCCTTCCTCAGGCTCCCAGTGACGTGCCAGCCGGACTGCGCGCCGCGTGACCTCCACGCTGAACATGTCGCCCACTGCGAGTCACGTCCGCTGCGAGCCGCGGCGGTCCGGCCGCCTGACGGCGGGCCTCCCCGCTGCGGCCTCTGCCTCGGCCAGGATCTCCCACTGGGGCCAGATGCTCAACGGGTGGTGGCCAGTCAGTCGAGCTGCCCACTCGTCCCCGTCCAACGCCGTCAGCCCGTGCTGCCAGACGCGGGCTGTCACCTCCGCCCCGAAGGCCTCCACCGCCTCCCGCTTGAAGAACGCCGCAGCAAATGGCCCACACGGCAGCACTTCACCGGACCGCGAGTCGCAGTTGTCGTTCACGCCGAGGCGATACAGCGGCAGGACCGAGAGCCTGTTCGCCGCTACCGCCCACACTGGGTCACGCGGGCACAGGGAACATCGAGTCCACCGGTGACCCTCACATGGGAAGTCCCGCGAGCCGAGCGCCTCAGGCCCCGAGTATCGGCCGTGGCCCCTGCGGCACTGGTAGCACTTGGGCTTGTAGACCTCGCCGCCAGGCGGGTATCCGCCCTTCCGCCACTTCACCTCGCGTGGCCGCCTAGAGCAGACCGCGCACGCGGGCCGACCGTCGATGGTCGGCGTCGGACGGCTCGGGAAACCCTGACGGCCGGCTTTGACCGTCATCTCGTGGAGGTCGAGGATTCGCGGCTGCTTCACTCGCCAGCCGCCTCGTCATCCCTGGCGCCGCCCAGGCGTGTGACCTCCAACAGGTCGAAGTTCACGTAGGAGCCCGTGCTCCGAGCGGCCACCCGGCAGGCGATCCGGTCTCCTGGCGCCAGGTTCAGCCGGGCGATGTCGACCCCGGCTCTGGTTGGCTCGTGCGTGATCCGATCCGTGAGGAAGTAGCTGCACGACACGGGCCAGTCGCCCTCGAAGTCCGAGACCGCTACCGACAACCGGAACATCCCCGGAACCGGTTCACCGGCCTTCTTGGGGTGGTCGGCGCGGTGCCGCACCGGCTCCGTCCCTGCATACCTTCCGACAACGCACACTCCGTTGAACGGTACTGATCCCATGTGACAGGCCTCCGTTAGCTCGTTGGACCT
>JBDSUN010000378.1:0-10485 GCA_039927735.1 Acidimicrobiales bacterium
CTGCTCCCGTTCCTGCTCTTCCTGGTGCTCGTATGGGGGGTGGCGGGCGGCGATGTCGTCCTGCTCCCGGTGGCGGTGGGGGTGGGAAGCCTGATCGTCCAGACGCACCTCAGCTACGTCGTGCTCGTGCCTGGGCTTCTGCTGTCCAGCCTGGCGGCTCTGATCCTCGTGCGGCGCCGGACGGGCGCTCCTGTCGAGGCCGGGTCGCGCCCGCCGATGCCACTGCGACGAGGGCTCGTGGTGGCGGGGGTGGTCGGACTGGTGCTGTGGGCGCAGCCGCTGGCAGAGCAGGTGACCGGGCCTGGCGAAGGGAATCTGACGCGCCTCGCCACCACGCGCGGGGGTGACGACGAGCGGGCCGGGCCGATGCTGGGCTCCCGGCTGGTGGCGGGCGTGCATGCGGTGCCTCCGCTCTGGTTCCGGCCGTCCTATGGCGGCACCTACAGCGTGCCACTGGAGCGGCCCGATCCGTCCGAGGCGGAGGCGTCTGCCTCCGGCCTGCCCTCGCCTCGGGTCGCGGCGACGGGGCTGGTCGGGCTGGGGGTCGCGTTGGCCGCCGCCGGGGTGCTGAGCTGGCGCCGGCGTCGGAGGGTCGCCGCCATGGCGCTGGCCGTGACGCTGGCACTGGAGGGCCTGGTCCTGCTCACCGCCGCCATCCAACCCTTCAACCCGGTCCTCGGTCTCGCCGGCCATCAGGTCGCGTGGCTCTGGCCGGCCGGCGCCTTCGCCCTCTCGGCCGTCCTGGGCGGTCTGATCCGCTCGCCGAGGGTGGCGGTGGTGGGGGGCGCCGTGGCGGTGGGCGTCTTCGCCATCCTCGCCCTGCCCACCGAGAACGCCAGGGTGGGCCCGCGTCGCTACGACGACTCCATCCCCTCGATGCGGGCCCTTGGTGAGCAGCTCGACGTCCTCGCAGGCGGCACCTACCTCCTCGACCTCCGCAACCTCTACTTCGGCGAGCCCTACTCGACGTCCACGATGCTCGAGCTCGTCCGCCGGGGCAGCGACTTCCGCGTCGCGGAGGAGGGGCTCGTACGGCAGGCGGGAGAGGGCCGCCGCTTCGACGGGGACGCCGACGGGCGCCTCTACCTCGAGATCGGTGCGCGAGCGCGGTCCGCGCCCCCATCTGGTGGAGAGCGGATCGCGTTCGTCGAAGGGCTTGATGGCCTCAACCGGGCCGCGCTGGCCGACGCCCGGGCCGAGGTCCTCCGCATCGTCGCCAGCGACGGCGTCCGGCTGAGCACCGAAGGGGCCGCCGCCCTTCGACGAGGAGACCTGCCTGTCCTGGCGGACGTCGGACCCCGCGCGTCAGAGGCGCTGATGGCGTCAGGCGAGCTCGGCGTCCTCGTGCGGAGCGGGTACGTGGATCGGGCGCAGGCGGCCGGGATCCTCACGCGGTGGGCCGACCTCCAGCACCGAGACGACACGCTGACGGTGGCCCTCTTCCTGGCCCCGCTCGCCGACCCACCGCCCCCCTCCGCCTAGGCTCCCCCAGTGCCTCCGGACCGCCTCGACCTGACCTGTTCCATGGTCCTGCCGGCGCACGACGAGGCCGACAACATCGACACTTGCCTCGATGCCGTCACGAAGGCCGGCGAGCGGTTCTTTGCCGACCACGAGATCATCGTCGTCGATGACGGCTCGACCGACGCCACCGCCGAACGCGTCCTCCGGCGGGCCGAGCTCGACCCACGGGTCCGGCTGGTGCAGCACGCGACCAACCGAGGCTACGGCGAGGCGCTGCGGTCGGGCTTCGCGACGGCCTCGTACGACCTGCTGTTCTTCACCGATGCCGACAACCAGTTCGACCTCGACGACCTTGCCCGGTTCACCCCCCTCATCGCCGATCACGACGTCGTGGCGGGCTATCGGCTCAACCGCCAGGAGGGTTGGCGCAGACGGGCGGGGGCGCACGCCTGGAACCGACTGGTCGCCCTCGTGTTCCGGGTCCCGTTCCGCGACATCGACTGCGCGTTCAAGCTCATCCGCCGACCGCTGCTGGACGCCATCGAGCTGCGGGCGACGGGCGCGATGGTCAACACCGAGCTGATCACGAGGCTTGTCCACCGGGGCGCCCGCACGATTGAGCTCGGGGTCGTCCACCTCCCTCGCACCGTGGGGGAGGCCAGCGGCGGGGATCTGCGGGTGATCGCCCGGGCGTTCCGGGAGCTCGTCGCCCTCTACCCCTCGCTTCGGCGCCCCTAGGCGTCAGGCTCCCGAGGACATGCCGGCCCTTCCACCCACGCAGCCCCGACCCTGCCTGAGCATCGTGATGCCCGCCTTCAACGAGCAGGCCACGATCACGGAGTCGGCCGGACGGGTCCTCGGGTCGCCCTGGTGCGCCGAGCTGATCATCGTCGACGACGGGTCGAGCGACGAGACGCTGCGGCTGGCGCAGGAGATCGCCGCATCCGATCCTCGGGTCACGGTCCTCCAGCAGTCCGCCAACCAAGGCAAGGGCGCCGCCCTGCGCCGTGGCTTCGGCGCCGTCACGGCCGAGGTGGTGATCGTGCAGGACGCCGATCTCGAGTACGACCCCGAAGAGTACGGCACCATCCTGGCGCCGATCGTGGCGGGGACGGCCGACGTCGTCTTCGGCTCACGGTTCATGTCCGGGGGCGCGCACCGCGTCCTCTACTACTGGCACTACCTGGGCAACCGGTTGCTGACCTCGCTGTCCAACGCCTTCACCAACCTGAACCTCACCGACATGGAGACGTGCTACAAGGCCTTCCGGCGGGAGGTCATCCAGGCGATCACGATCGAGGAGGACCGGTTCGGGTTCGAGCCGGAGATCACGGCCAAGCTCGCCCGGCGGGAGCTGCGGATCTACGAGGTGGGGATCTCCTACGCCGGTCGCACCTATGCGGACGGCAAGAAGATCGGCTGGCGGGACGGCGTGCGAGCACTGGTGTGCATCGTGAAGTACTCGCCGGTGGGTGACCGGTTCCGTCGGCGCTAGGCGCGCTTCGGCAGGATGGGGGCGTCGCGGCCCGTGCCCTTGGAGCTGCTCTCGGAGACGTCGGACTCCTCGTGGTACTCCTCTTCGACGTTGACGTCCCAGATGTCGTGGGAGCCGCCGAGGATGTTCTCCACCGTGAGCATGGCCGTGAACATGGAGTGGTCCTGGTTGTTGTACCGGTGCATCCCGTTGCGGCCGACGGGGTGGACGTTGGGGGTGTGCTCCTCGATCCAGCCACGCAGCACGTCCACGTTGGCTTTGTAGTCCTCGTCGTAGGTCGGGTACGCCTTGGGCATCCGGACCACGTAGCCGGCCTCCACGTCGTCGGCCTGCATGAGGCCCAGCGACACCAGCTCGGCGGTGCCCTTGGCGATCAGGTCCTCATCGCTCGCCGTCCACCACTCGTCGCCCTCGAGGACGGTGTACTCGAGCCCGAGCACGTTGCGGCCGTCCTTCACGAGGTGCGGTGACCACGACCCGAAGTTCTGCACCCGCATCGTCTTGACCCCCGGGTCGTGGATGTAGATCCAGTTGTCGGTCCACCCCACCTTGTCCTCCGGCACCACGAGGGCCACGGACAGGAAGTCGCGGAAGGAGAGGTCGTCCGCGGCAGCCAGGACCTCGGCGGGGGGCGGTGGGTCCATCGCCCGGAGCAGCGCGGGGAAGGGCATGGAGGAGATGACGTGGTCAGCTTCGTGGGTCGTGTCGCCGGCCGTGATGGAGGTGGCGCGGCCGGTGCCGTGGGCGATCTTGGTGACTGCCGCTCGGAAGTGGACCGTTGAGCCTTGGGCCTCGACCAGCTCGTGGCAGCGCTCCCACATCATCCCAGGCCCGTACTTGGGGTACTGGAACTCCTCGATGAGGCTGGTGACCTGCTTCGAGCGGTCCTTGCGGCCGCCGGCCAGCTTGGCCCGCAGCGGCTCCCACACGGCGCTCCAGAGGGTCATGCCCTTGATCCGCTGGGCGCCCCAGTCGGCTGACATCTCCGCCGGGGGCACCCCCCACACCTTCTCGCTGTAGGTCTTGAAGAAGTGGTGGTAGAGCCGCCACCCGTAGTTCTTGGCGATGTACCCCTCGAGGGTGTTCAGGTTGCGGGGCGGCCGCAGTCGGACCCAGAAGAACGACAAGCCACAGCGGATGGCCTCGATCGGGCCGAGGTTCTTCAGGGCGTTCACGATCTTGATGGGGTAGTCGTAGAACTTGCCCTGGTAGTACATGCGGCTCGAGCGGGGGCGCAGCATGAAGTCCTCGTCGTCCAGGATCTCGTGCCAGAGGGCCTCCACCTCGGGGACCTTGGTGAAGAACCGGTGACCGCCGATGTCGAAGCGGTAGCCGTCAGCCACGACGGTTCGGCTGATGCCCCCCACCACGTCGTCGCCCTCCAGGACGGTGGCGGTGTAGCCGGCCTTGCCGAGCTGGTAGGCCGCCGTCAAGCCCGCCGGCCCCGCCCCGATGACCACCACCCGGCCCGGGTCGGTGGTCGAGGAAGCGGGCGCGGAGGTGTCAGAGGCGGGATCCATGGACGGCACCCCGCTACCGTGGCCCGCCGTGCGCCGCCAGAGCAAGCCGGAGCTCGTGGCGCTGGCTCTGCTGGCCTATGGGCCGTTCCTGTTGTCCTCACCGGGCCGGATCAGCGCGGACAGCAAGCAGTACCTGTACCTCGATCCGGGGCGCTTCCTGGCTCGGGCCACCGATCTGTGGGACCCGACCATCGGGGCCGGCACCGTGCCCCACCAGCACCTCGGCTATGCGTTCCCGGTCGGCCCGCTCTTCTGGGCCTTCGATCGGCTGGGGGTGCCCGACTGGGTCGCCCAGCGGCTGTGGCTGGGCACGGTCACCTTCCTGGCCGCCGTCGGGGCGCGCTGGCTGTTCGAGCAGCTGGGCACGGGTCGGGTCGGTGCCCTGGCCGGCGCGCTCGTCTACGCGCTGACGCCCTACCAGCTGGCCTTCACCGCAGGGGCGTCGGTGCTCCTGACCCCATGGGCGGCGCTGCCCTGGTTGGTGGGCCTGACGATGCGGGCCACCCGCACGGGCGGCTGGCGGCCACCGGCGGCCCTCGGCCTGGTGCTGGTCCTGGCTGGCGGGATCAACGCCTCTGCGTTGGCCCTGGTCGCCCTCGGCCCGGTGCTGTGGGTCGTCGTCGACGCCACGCGCGGGCGGGCGCAGACCGCCGCCGCCCTACGAGCCGCGATGCGGCTGGCGGCGGTGGGCCTCGGCGTGTCTGCGTGGTGGCTGGTCGGCGTCCGCCTGCAGGGCACCTACGGCCTCCCGGTGCTGCAGCTGACCGAGAACGTGCGCACCGTGGCGGAGCGGTCGTCGCCGGGAGACGTGCTCCGAGGGCTCGGCAACTGGGTGTTCTTCTCCCGGGACGGCGCCGGCTACGTCGTCGACCAGGCCGAGGCCTACGACCGCGATGGGCTGGTGGTGGCGCTGAGCTACGCCGTTCCCGTCGTCGGGCTGATGGCGGCGCTGGCCGTGCGCTGGGCCCATCGCACGTACTTCGGGTTGCTCGTCGTGATCGGGGTGGTGGTGGCGGTCGGCTCGTCGCCCGTGGACGATCCCTCGTTCTACGGATCGATCTGGGAGCGGTTCACCTCCGACACCTCGGTGGGCCTCGCTTTCCGCAACAGCCCTCGGGCGGTGCCGCTCCTCGTGCTCGGCTTCGCCGGTCTGCTGGCCGCCGCCGTCGGGGCGGTGCCACGTGTGCGCTGGGAGCGGCCGGCTGGCGCGGTCGTCGCCGTGGTCGCGCTGGGCGCGCTGCTCCCGGTGTGGCAGACCGGGTACCTGTCCGAGCGCCTCGACCGATCCGAGGACATCCCGACCTACTGGACCGACGCCATCGCCGACATCGACGCAGGCGACCACGGCACCAGGGTGCTCGAGCTGCCGGGCTCCACCTTTGCGGCCTACCGCTGGGGCAACCTGGTCGACCCGCTCACGCCGGGCCTCACCGATCGCCCCTACCTGGCCCGTGAGATCCTGCCCTACGGCACGGCTCCGTCGATCAACCTCCTCGACGCCCTCGACCGGCGGGCCCAGCTCGGCATCCTCGAGCCGGCGGCCGTCGTGCCGGTCGCCCGGCTCTTCGGGGTGGGCACCATCTCCCTGCGCGGCGACCTCGAACGATCGGATCGGGCCTTCTCGCCGCCCCCCGGGCCCGTCTGGGAAGCCCTCGTGGCCGCTGAGGGTCTCGCCCCGCCCCGTCCGTTCGGTCCGGCCGGCGGCGACGGCTCGGATCCCGGTCTGCCGTCGGTGGCCCTGTTCGACGTCGAGGACCCGCAGACCATCGTGCGGGCGGCGCCGGTCGCTGCGCCGATCCTGCTGGCGGGCGACGGCGACGGCATCGTCGACGCGGCCGCCGCAGGGCTGATCGTCGGCCAGGGGCTGGTGCTCCAAGCCACCGGCCTCGACGACGACACCCTCGAGGGCGCCCTGGACGCCGGCGCCCACCTCGTCCTGACCGACTCCAACCGGCGCCGGATCCAGACCTGGTTCTATGCGCTGCGGGACACGCGGGGCCCGACCGAACGGGCGGGACGGACGGCGCCAGACCCGACGGGCTACGACTTCCGACTCGACCCGTTCCCGGGGTCCGGAGACGACAGCCGCACCGTGGTCCAGCAGGTCGGGGGCCGGGTGGAGGCCACGAGCGAGGGGGGACCCGACCGGCCGGAAGACCGAGGCGCCAACGCCGTAGACGGCGATCCTGGCACCGCATGGAGGGTCGGTGGAGACGATCCTGTGGGTCAGGCCATCACCATCGTCCCCGACCGGCCGATCACGATCGATCGCCTCCAGCTGGTCCAGCCGGCGTCAGCCCGCACCGGACGGTCCCTGGCCAAGGTCCGGATCCGCCTCGGCGATGGCGACCCCATCGACGTCGATCTCGGGCCGGATTCGCTCCGCGACGGCGGCCAGGCGGTCCTCCTGCCGGAGCAGGTCGTGGACGAGGTGCGGGTGGAGGTGCTGGCCACCGTCGGCACCGAACCCGGTGGCGGGCTCACCCCCGTCGGCCTGGCGGAGGTCGGGGTGGGGGCGACGGAGATCGACGAGGTCGTGCGCCTGCCCGTCGACCTGCTGGGCCGGGTGGGGACCGGAACGGAGGGCCACAGCCTCGACGTCGTGCTGACTCGCCTGCGCCTGGACCTGGCTGACCCCACCCGCCAGGACGACGAGGCGCACCTCGACCGACGCTTCGAGCTGCCCCTCGGACGGTCGTTCAGCCTGACCGCCGAAGGACGGGTGCCCGCCGGGCTTACGCCGACACCGACTCCCGTCGACGACTGCCGCGACGACCTGCTCACCATCGACGGACGACCTCTCGCCCTGCGCCCGGTGGCCGGATCACCGTCCGGAGGTGACGAGGTCGTGCGGCTGGAGGCCTGTGGGCCCGTCGACCTCGGGGCCGGGTCGCACCGGGTGACGGCCGCGTCAGGAGCGCTCACGGGCCTGGACCTCGACCGTCTGGTCCTGGCCAGCGATGCGACGGGTGCGCCGACACCGGTAGGGCCTCGCGGTGTCGCCGACGACGGGCCGCCCATCCGGGTGATCGAGGAGGGCGCCACCCGGATCGAGGTGGAGGTGGGCGCTGCCGAAGGGCCGTTCTGGTTGGTGCTCGGCCAGAGCAGGAGCGAGGGGTGGACGGCCAGTGCTGACGGCGCGCAGATCGGACCCCGCACCCTGGTCGACGGGTACGCCAACGGGTGGCTCGTCACCCCCGCCGAGGAGGGCTCCCTCGTCATCGACCTGCGGTGGGGCCCGCAGCGCCACGTGTGGGTGGGAGCCGCCATCTCGGCGATCGCCGTGGTCGGATGTGGGTTCATCCTCGCGCTCGGCCGCCGCCGTCCACGACCAGATGCGGGGCTGACCGAAGCCGGCTGGCCCCGGATCGGACTCAGCCGCGACGACGGCCTCGCCGATCCGGTCGCGGCGCTGACCGCTGGCGGCGTCGTAGCGGTGGGAGCCGTCCTCGTGGCGGATCCGGGCGTGGCCTTCGTCGGCTTCGTGATGACGGTGGTGGCCGGCCTGCTGCCGCGCGGGCGGGCGTTGCTGGTGGTGGCGGCCCCCGTCGCCCTGGTCCTGAGCCGGCTGGAGCAACGGCCCGCCCTGGCCTGGCTAGCCGCCGCCCTGCTGGTCGGCGACCTGATGCTCGGTCGGCGCGACCTCAGGGGACGCGCGACGCCGGGGTGAGCTCGACGGCCAGATCGGCCAGGCCCACCGCCCGGCGCCACTGCAGCTCATCGCCGACGAGCACCCGGACCAGCTTGGCCGTCGGGAGGAGCACCTCGACGGCTCCGTCGACCACGCGGAAGTGCACTTCCTCCCGCGAGGTCGGCCGTCGCTTCGCCTCCGCCTCCGTGCCGCCGTACCCGACCTCGATGACCAGGCTGCCACGCTCCGGGAGCTCGAGATCAGCCGATGTCGAGCCGGGCGGCCCCAGGCGGACGGCCGGGAGGAAGCCTCCCCTCGGGACCGTGCGGTGCAGCGCCGCCCCACCTTCCACCCGGATCTCCACCACGACCACGTCGTCGCCATAGGCGGCGCCCGTCGTGACGTCGAGGGCGAAGGCGGGAGCTCGGCGCACCTCCAACGGGATCAGCTCGACGTCGTAGTCCGGCGGGTCCTCCCGGGCGCCCTGCTCCTCGACGGGGACGGTCGCCCGCTGGAGATACGGCGTTCGGTCCGGTTGCTCGGCGATGAGGTCCAGGACCCCCGGGCCGACGTCCGTGGCGAACAGGACGCGGTCGTCGAGCTCGGGCCCGTTGGCCGAGAACGGGTTGGCGTAGAGCAGGTACCGGCCGGCGTCGGCCACCACGACGAGGGCGCGGTCGTCGATGGAGGCGTTGCTCTGGCGCCACACCTCCTGACGCACGCTGAGGCGGTTGTTGATGTCGAGCCGGCTGTGGGCGAACGGCACCGTCGCCAGCAGCAGCGCCAGCACGAGTCCGATGCCCGCCGACCGGCGGCGGGCGTGGAGGCGCACCACGACGCCGGCCATCAGGATGGCCAGGCAGGTGAACAGCGGGAGGTAGTAGTACGGCCCGGCCAGTCGGGTGAACTGGGCCGACTCGCTGGTGCCGAAGAACGGGAAGTACCCGAGCGGGAAGACGGCGCCGACGAGGAGCAGGGCCAGCGTGGCGCGCTGGCGCCGCCCGAACCAGAGCCCGACCGCTCCCACCGCGAGGCCGAGGTAGCTCCCGGCCAGGAACCAGGGGAAGAAGAAGGCATGCTTGGCGATGGCCCGAAGCCCCGATCCAGGCGTGTAGTCGGTGGTGGGATAGCCGGGCATCAGACGACGGCGACCGAAGCCGAAGGTGTCCAGCGGGTCGGCCGCAGTGATGGGGAACTGGGTGAGCGAGCCGGTGACGTGGCGGTTGTACGCGAGCGTCGCCGCCACCAGCGGGAGGGCGGCCATCCCCGCGACCACGAAGGGCCGAACCAGGCCCCGCCACTGGTCCCGGTGCACCACGACGGCGTAGGCGGCGAAGGCCAGGCCCCACAGCAGCCCGTCGTACGGCCGGGTGAAGAAGATCCAACCGAGGCAGAGCCCGGCCCCGACGACCCACCCCATCCGACGGGTGCGGATGCCCGAGAGAAGGCCCACCCCGAACAGCAGGCCGAGGCCCAGCGTGAACAGGTAGCTGAGGTGCACCCCACCCTGCACGGGGAGGATCGGAGAGGCGACCATCACCGCAGCGGCGCCGATGCAGGTGGCCCGATGGCGCGTGAGCTCCCACGCGAAGGCGTAGGTGCCGATGACGGCGAGGGCCGCCCCGAACCCGAGCCCGGCCGCGGCCGAGCCGGTGAGAAGGTCTGCGGCCAGGAGGACGAGCGGCCAGCCGAGCGTGTACTGGCTGAACAGCCCCCCGTCCTGGCTGGCGGACAGCCAGGGCAGGAACAGCTCGGGGTGGCCCCCATCGCGCGAGGTGAGGCGGCCCTCGCGCAGGATGTCGATGTGCCAGAGGTAGACGGACTCGTCCCGGTTCCAGGAGAAGTTGGGGAAGATCCGCCAGCGAGCCCAGAGCGCGATGGCGCCGGCCATCAGCGCCAGGAGCACTGCGGGCCAGTGCTGGCGGCGCTCAGCGGAGACGAGTCGAGGCATGGCGCTCGAACCTATCGTCGGCGTGCGATCCTGGGGTGCATGGAGATCACCTGCCCGCGCTGCGCGGCCGGCGTCGACGAGCGGTACTACGGACCGTGCGCAGAGTGCCGGCAAGCCTTGCGGACGGCCGCCCAGGGTGGCCCCCGACCGGTCGAGGTGGCCGCCTACGAACCGGCCATGCACGTCACCCCGAACGCGGTGGCCCTGAAGGAGTAGCTACCGGCGGGCGATGGGCTGGATGCGCTGGCGGGGGCCGTACTTGGGGGCCGAGATGCCGGACGACTCGATGAGCAGGCACACCCGCCCTCGATGACCAACGAAGGGCTCGAGCAGCTCGAGCATGCGGTCATCGGAGCCACGGGGCTCACCGGCCAAGGCGAAGGCGACGAGGTTCTTCACGTGGAAGTCGCCGACGCTCACGGCG
>JBDSUN010000379.1:0-6205 GCA_039927735.1 Acidimicrobiales bacterium
TCCGCCGCGCACGAGGCGAGGATGGCGTCGGAGCAGGCGATGACCTCCGCCGCGGCATGCACCCGGAGCTCCGGTTCGGGATCTCCCGTCTCCGCCTTGACCCGGGCCAGGGTGTGGAAGGTGGACACCAGCGGCAGGTCCAGCTCGTGCTTTAGGCGATGCCCGGCCACCCCGGAGAGCCAGTAGTTGGCGTGGATGGCGTCGACGTCACCCAGGTCGCGCAGGTGGGCGCTGACGCCGTCGGCGAAGTCGTCGACCACGTCCGGGAGCTGCTCCTTGGCCATGCCGGGCGGGCCTGCCTCGACGTGGATCACCCGGAATCCCGGCTCCACCTCCACCACGTCGGGACTGATGTCATCCCAGCGACGGGTGAAGACGTCGGCCTGGACCCCGGCCTGAGCCAGAGCCGATACGAGCTCCCGCACGTAGACGTTCATGCCACCGCTGTCGCCCTGACCGGGCTGGGCGAGCGGGGACGTGTGCAGGGAGAGGACGGCGAGGCGGCGCATCAGGGGTACCGCCGGGCTTCAACGCTCGACGTCGACCAGTTCTTCCGCATCTGGCCCAGATCCGGCTTCGTTCTCGTGGCGGAAGGACGTGTAGATGCGGATCAGCGTCTTCTTCTGCTCCTCCGACAGGTCCGGATGGCGGCGAATCTCCGCCACCAGGTCGGCGCCCTCGCGCTCTTCGAGGATGCCCGCCCGCACGTACAGCGTCTCGGAGGAGATCTCCAGCGCACGAGCGATCTGTTGCAGGATCTCGGCCGACGGCTTGCGCAGGCCCCGCTCGATCTGGCTGAGGTAGGGGTTCGAGATGCCAGCCAGCTCCGAGAGCTTGCGGAGGGACAGGTGCCCGACCCGACGCTGATCGCGGATGAACTCGCCCAGGTCACTCCACCGGTGCTCGAGGTCCTCCTTCACGGAGGCCGAGGGTACGCGACGGTCGCGAGCAACCGTTAGTCGGGCGCGAACTACTGGAGGAGAGAGTCCACGCTCGCCTCACCGGTGCGATACCGGCGGGTGATGTCATCCTGGAGCGCGTCGATCCGCTCGAACAGCTCCCGGCGGAACCCGGAGACCTTCTGCTCGAAGGCGGCCAGTGCCTCGGCCATGGTGCGCAGGTGGTCGTCGTCCACCGAGGGAAGGTCGGCGAGATGGCCGTCCCCGACGATGCCATCGAGCTCGGCCTCGAGCTCAGGCGGCACCTCCTCCGGGCTCATGATCTGGGGGAGGCGCCCGACGCCCGGCGACCGCGTGCGGTCCGACAGCACCTCGGGGAGCCGGGCGATGAGGTCGGGGAGGTCGGTGGGGTCGCCGCCGTCGGCCCGGCGGGTGAGCTCGAGGCCGACGATGTCGAGCCGACCCTGCACGAGGCGGCGCAGCAGCGACAGCCCCGTCTCCACTTCTTGGCACTCGGCCCGCTTCGCCCGCACCTCGTCCATGCTGCGGCTCGGGAGGTCACCGAGGTAGCCCGGCTCGAGCAGCAGGGCGAGATCCGTCGACATGCGAGCGAGCGTACTCCTGACTGCGGCGTGGCGAAGGGCCGCCGGTAGCGTGCCGACATGCGCCGCACCCTCCTCTCCCTGGCCGCCGTCACGGCCCTCTGCACCACCCTGCTGGCCTGCGGAGACAGCGACGAGGGGGCCAGCGAGTGCACCCCCGGACCGGAGCTCACGGTGGGCGGCGAGGACGACCTCAAGTTCGACGCCGAGAGCTATGAGACCGAGGCGGGCTGCATCGAAGTCACCTATGTGAACAACGGCAGCATCGCCCACACCCTGCTCGTGCGCGACGAGCCCGGCTTCAAGCTGTCGATGGGCAGCGAGGACGTGGGCAACGTCGAGCTGCCGGCCGGCACCTACGAGCTGTACTGCGACATCGCCGGCCACGAAGCCGCCGGCATGGTGGCCGACCTCGTCGTCTCGTAGGGGTCCGCTCAGACCGCCAGCAGGAGCTCCCAGCCGACGAAGTAGATGACGGCGAGGAGCACGAAGCCGCCGATGATGGTGTCCTTGTGCTTGTCGAAGGCCGCCTTGTTGAAGGCGTTGTCGAACCCGCCGATCAGGCCGAGGGCTGACGCCTCGATGAAGGCACAGAGGGCCAGCACCAGCACCCAGTAGACGATCGTGCTGCTGGTGGTGTCGAAGTCGAACCAACCACCGTGCGAGGTGAACAGCATGAAGAAGAGCATCGGGATGGAGAAGAGCGTGTTGCAGCGCGACGCCCGAGCCGCCTTCTTGGCGGCGGCCGGGGCCTCGGGGTTGGCCGCGCCCCCGCCGGCCACGTTCTCGGCGTTGCCGATGACGATCTTCTGGTTGCGCCAGATCACTCCCCACACGTTCAGGAACATCGTGATGCCGAAGAGCATGCCGGTGAGGATCGACGTGCCGCCGCCCCCCGACAGGTAGAGGTCGATGTTCTCGCCGTCTCCCTGGATGCCGACGAGCAGCACCCCGAAGAGGAAGGTGAGCAGGGCGGCGTAGCGGAACCACCAGAGGGCGCGGAAGGTGAGCTTGCGCAACGCCTCGGAGCGGGCTCCGTCGGACAGCTCGGCGAAGGCCGGCACCTGCACGAAGTTGAAGAAGTAGAGGAGCCCGATCCAGGTGACCCCGGCCAGCACGTGGGCCGATCGCGTCAGGAAGGAGAGCGGGCCGCTCGGCTCGGCGAAAGCATCGAAGATCTCCACGTTGCACCTCTGAGGTCGGCGGACGCTGCGGAACCTACCTCGCCCCGTGTTTCGGATGCGGGAAGCCCTGGGTACGGTCGACCCCATGGCCTTCTCCCTCCCCCCGTTGCCCTACGCCACGGACGCGCTCGCGCCCCACATCAGCGCCGAGACCCTCGAGCTGCACCACGGCAAGCACCACAGCACCTACGTCGAGAAGCTCAACGGCCTCGTCGACGGCGACAGCCAGACCAACGACGACCTGGAGGCGCTGATCCAGGCAACCGACGACACGAAGGTCTTCAACAACGCCGCGCAGCACTGGAACCACTCGTTCTACTGGCAGTGCATGGCCCCCGATGGTGGCGGCGCTCCCAGTGGGGATCTGGCCGAGGCCATCGACCGCGACTTCGGCTCCACCGACAAGGTCCTCGAGGAGCTGCGCGGGGAGGCCGAGGCCCACTTCGGCTCCGGGTGGGCCTGGCTGGTGCACGACGGCTCGAAGCTCCTCGTCACCAGCACCCACGACGCCGACCTCCCGTTGAAGCACGGGCAGAAGGCCCTGCTCACCATCGACGTCTGGGAGCACGCCTACTACGTCGACTATCGCAACAAGCGGCCCGACTACCTCACCGCCTTCTTCGACGGCGTCGTGAACTGGGACTTCGTCGCCAAGAACCTCAAGGGCGTCTAGCCAGCTAGAGCACGAGCCCGACGCCCCAGCACCAGAGGGGGGCGGCCAGCAGCAACGAGTCCAACCGGCGGAGTGACGACGCCGGGGCGGCCGCCGCGGGCAACAGCGCGCTGGCCATCAGCTGGCCGACCGGCGCCAGCACGGCGACGGCGCCGCCGAACAACCAGGCCTCCCCGAAGCTCAGCGTGGAGATCGGCAGCGTCGACACGATGAAGGTCACGACCACGAGGGCGGAGAGCCCGGCCGCTGGACCCTCGTAGGGGTTCCGCGACCCGGAGCCCACGATGTAGTCGCCCGTCTCGTAGGCGGAGACCAGCAGGAGCAGCGCGATGGCGGAGCCCTGGTCCAACCGGGCGAGGAGCACCATCGACATGGCGACCACGCCGGGGAACAGCCCGCACTGAATCGTCCATCCGACGTCGGTGACGGTGGGGTTCGGCGACTTGGCATCGCCGGCGGCGACCACGAAGGCGATGACGACACCGGCGAGGAGAGCCAGCCCGGCTCCTCCCGCTCCCAGGCAGGCACCGAGGCCCATGACGCTCGCGGTGCCGGCGGCGACCAGCTCGTTCGGCCGTTCCTTGCGGCGACGCCAGGCGCGGGCGGTCTGGGCGGCGGCCACGGCGGCGGCGCCTCCGTACAGCACGGCCGTCACCAGCGGCCCGGCGGCGAGGGCGGCCAGGGCCACGACGAACCACAGCATCCCGAGCCGGACGCGCGGACCCTCGATGTCGTAGGGCACGGCGTAGCGGGGGCGGCGGCGCTGGCTCCGCTTGGATCGGGACGAACGCACCCGGTTGCCGACCTTGCGAGCTTCGCGCTCCTCCACCTCCTTGTAGGCCGGCTGGCGGCGAGCGGGTCGTGTGCCCTGGCTGGCCATCAGGCGGAGCCGCCCGACACGGGCGGCAGCACCGCCACCTCGTCGGCATCGCCGACGGGATCCGACGGATCGCAGGGCTCTCCGTTCCGCCAGACCGCACAGGTCTCCACCAGGGTGCGGAAGGGCTCGCCGTAGCGGGCGCCGGCCGCAACCAGCACGGCCTCCACCGTGGCGCCCGGCAGCTCGTCCCGCCCGGTGCCGGCGGCCTCGCGGGCGGATGCGAACAGGCGCAGCACGACCACTCCCATCCACCTCCTCCTGTCGGGTTGTCGAGCGAGCGTAGCGACGAGGCCCCTGCGCGACCCATCCCGCCGGGCGTCGTGACCGGTAGGTTCGGCCGCCATGACCCGTGTGCTCCTCACCCGTCACGGCCAGTCGGAGTGGAACGCCGACGGGCGCTGGCAGGGCCAGGCCGACCCACCGCTCACCGACCTCGGCCGCCACCAGGCCAAGCACGCCGCCCGCAACCTGGGGGTGGTCGACGCCATCGTCACCTCGGATCTGCAACGGGCATCGGAGACCGCGCTCATCATCTCCGGCGACCTGGGTGTCGGGCCCGTGGTGCTGGAGCCGGATCTGCGCGAGCGCGACGCCGGCGAGTGGTCCGGCCTCACCCGCCCCGAGATCGACCGCGACTGGCCGGGTTACCTCGACCCGCCGCCGGCGGCTCGGCCCGGGAGCTTCGCCACGGGCAACGGCCCGTCCTCGGGCTTCGACACAGGCCCGGCATCGGCGGCCGCCGAGGGGGCGGCCGGACGGCGCGACCCGCCGCGACGACCTCCGAGCTGGGAGCCCGACGAGCAGCTGCTCGCCCGGGCCGACGTGGCGCTGGCCCACATCTACGACCTGGCGCCCGACGGCGAGGTCATCGCGGTCACCCACGGCGGCCTCGTCTACGTGCTCGAGGGCCGCGAGGGCGCCCGGTTCGAGCGCCTCCCCAACCTGGCCGGCCGCTGGCTCGACGTCGGCCCCGACGGCACCGTGGTCGCCCTCGGCGAGCGGGTGCTGCTCGTCGATCCCGACGAGCTCACGGTGCCTGCGCAGATCTGACCTTCGCTCCGCCGCAGGGCGTCACACCCCTCTGGGTACTGTCGGCCCATGGACACCTTGTGGTCGACCGACGACTGGCAGGAGTGCGAGGTCAGCTCGTCTCCGAGCGTGGGTGGGATGGAGGTGGAGGTCATCCGCTCCGCCAAGCGCCGCAAGTCGGTGTCGGCCCGGATCGTCGACGGGCGCATCGTCGTGCGCATGCCGCAATGGATGTCCAAGGCGCAGGAGGCCTCCTACGTCGAGTCGATGGTGGCCAAGCTCACCCGGCAGCACACCGCCAAGACGGTCGACCTCACCGTGCGCGCTTGCGAGCTGGCTCAGCGCTACGGGCTGCCCACCCCCCGGTCGATCCGCTTCGTCGGCAACCAGGCCAGCCGGTGGGGATCCTGCACGCCGGCCACTCGCGACATCCGCATCAGCGATCGGGTAGCCGGCTTCCCCGGCTGGGTGCTGGACGCCGTGCTCGTCCACGAGCTGGCCCACCTGGTTGAGCCCAACCACGGACCGAGGTTCCACGCACTGGCCAACCAGTATCCGCGCCAGGAGCGGGCCTACGGCTTTCTCCTGGCCATGCAGCTCGCCGACGACGACGTCGAGGGCTACTCGGGCGACTGACGCTCCAGCCCCTCGAACCCCTCGTACACGCCTTCGTCGACCTGGACGAGCGCCCGCTCCACGTCGAACAGCTCCCCCTCGATCCGCTCCAGCACAGCCAGGTCCGGCTCGGGGTCCGAGGCCACAGGTTCGTCCATCACCCGGAGGGTACGGCCTCCGCCGCGGAGCTTCAGAGCGGATGCGACGGGCCGACAGCTACCGACGCCGCGCCGCTCGTGGTGGTGCAGTGGGCCGCCTGGGACTCGAACCCAGAAAACCTTCCGGTTAAAAGCCGGCTGCTCTATCCAGTTGAGCTAGCGGCC
>JBDSUN010000380.1:0-6298 GCA_039927735.1 Acidimicrobiales bacterium
CCCTCTACGACGAAGCGGGGATCCTCGAGCGCACCGGCGTGACCCCAGCCCTCTACCCCCAGTACGCGGCCCTGCGTGGTGACCCGTCCGACAACCTGCCCGGCGTGCCCGGGGTGGGGGAGAAGACGGCGGCCAAGCTCATCACGACCTACGGCGGGCTCGACGGGATCTTCGAGCACCTCGACGAGCAGACGCCGAAGCTGCGCGAGAACCTCGGCGTCCACGAGGCCAACGTCCGCCAGAACCACGAGGTCATGATCCTCGTGCGGGACGTGGAGCTGGAGCGGGCCGTCGGCGACCTCGACTTCGATGCCGCGGCCATCGACGTGGCCGAGGTGCGGCGCCTCTTCGAGTTCCTCGAGTTCAACACCCTCTTCGACCGGCTCGCCGTGGCCATCGCAACGGACCTCGGGCCGTCGTCGTCCGACGCCGAGGTGCTCGAAGCGGAGGTGGAGGTCGTGACCACCCCGGCGGCCGCGGTGGCGGCGCTGCGCGCGCTCCGAACGGGCGAGACGCCGCTCGCCCTGGCCGCCGCCTGGGCCGGCGCCGAGGGCCGGTCGGCCATCGAGGGCCTGGCCGCGGTGCGGGACGGATCCACCGGCGACGTGCTGTGGCTGCCCGGCGAGCTCCTGGCCGACCCCACCGTCCGGGCAGAGCTGGCCGCCGTGACCGGTGTCGGTGGCCGACCGCTGGCGGCCCACCAGGCCAAGCCCCTGGTCCGGGCGCTCACCAGCCTCGACGTCGACGTCCGCAGCCTGGCCATCGACACGGCCCTGGCCGCCTACCTGCTGGATCCGGCCGAGAGCCGCTACCTCTTGGAGGAGCTGGTCGTCCGCTACGCCGCCGCCCGGATCCCTGACGGCGACGCCGCCGCCGAGGGCCAGCTGGACCTCGAGGGCTCGGCCATCGCGGTGTCGACGACGACGGGCCGACGAGCCCTGGCCGTCGACCGGCTCGTCGCCCCGCTCTTCGCCGCCTTGGACGCCCAAGGCCTTCGCGCGCTGCACGACGACATCGAGGTGCCGCTGGTTGGCGTGCTGGCCCGCATGGAGGACGCCGGCGTGGCCGTCGACCGCGACGAGCTGCAGCGGCTGCGCGACCGCCTCGTCGCCGATGTCGAGCGTCACAAGGCCGGGATCATCGAAGCGGCCGGGCGCGAGTTCAACGTCAACTCCACCCTCCAGCTCCGCGAGATCCTCTTCGACGAGCTGGGCCTGACCCCGCAGAAGAAGACCAAGACGGGGTTCTCCACCGACGCCGCCAGCCTCGAGAAGCTGGCCGGCCAGCACCCCATCATCGAGCACCTGCTGGCCTATCGGGAGGTGGAGAAGCTCCGGTCCACCTACGGCGACGGCCTGCTCCAGGAGGTCGGCCCCGACGGCCGCATCCACGCCACCTTCAACCAGACCGTGGCCCGCACCGGGCGTCTGTCGTCAGACCAGCCGAACCTCCACAACATCCCCGTGCGCTCCGAGCTGGGTCGAGAGTTCCGCAAGGCCTTCATCCCGTCTGACGGTTGCGCCCTCCTGGTGGCCGACTACAACCAGATCGAGCTGCGCTGCATCGCCCACCTGGCTGAGGACCCGGGCCTGATCGAGAGCTTCGAGTCGGGACGCGACATCCACACCGAGACGGCCTTGCGGATCTTCGGCGTCGAGGCGGGCGACGTCAGCATCGAGATGCGCTCGAAGGCGAAGATGGTGTCCTACGGCCTGGCCTACGGAATGGAGTCCTACGGGCTGGCCCAGCGCCTCAACATCCCGGTGGAGGAGGCCTCCGCCATCCTCGACGCCTACTTCGTGGCCTTCCCGGCCGTGCAGGCGTACATGGAGCGGACGGTGGCCGAGGCGAGGGAGCGGGGGTACACCGAGACCCTGTTCGGTCGGCGCCGGCAGATCCCCGAGCTGGCGTCGTCCAACTTCCGCATCCGCCAGGCCGGCGAGCGCCAGGCCATGAACGCCGGCATCCAGGGCCTCGCGGCCGACATCTTCAAGGTGGCCCTGGTGCGGCTCGACGAGCGCCTGGTCACCGACGACCTCGACAGCCGCCTGATCCTGCAGGTGCACGACGAGGTGCTGCTAGAAGTACCTCCGGCGGAGGTCACCTCGGCGGGCGAGCTGGTCGTCGAGGTGATGTCCGGCGCCGCGGCGCTGTGCGTGCCGCTCGAGGTGCACCTGTCCGTCGGCCCGAGCTGGGCCGCCGCCAAAGGGTAGAAGGGTCGTCGTCATGGTCAGAGACAGAGGCAGGAAGATGGATCGGCGAGGGAGCGGCCCTTGGTTCTTCATCGCCATCGGCTTCCTCGTGTTCTGCATCTACTCGCTGTCGGTCGCCGCCCTCAACGCCGACGACTGCGGTGGCGGCCCGAAGAGCTGGGAGCTCTTCCCGCCGGGATGGGAGTGCGACGGTCGGCTGTGACCTGGGCGGGAGGCTCGGTGTACGCTGCCCGGCGCGCAATTCGTGGCGTCTGCCCGGCGCGCATCCACCCGACCCCTAGTCCCTGAAGGCCCCCTCCCTTGTCCGACGACACCTTGACCTACGAGCCGAACCCCGAAGCCATCGACGAACCCACCGGGTTCGGCACCTTCGCAGAGGACGGCACCTACACCCCCCGCCAGATCACCGACGACGACCTCAGCGGCGGGTTCGAAGCGGCCATCGACGGCACCCTCGTGTCCGTCGAGGACGGGCAGCTGGTGGAGGGCACCGTGGTCAAGGTCGACCGGGACGAGGTCCTGCTCGACATCGGCTACAAGTCCGAGGGCGTGATCCCCAGCCGGGAGCTGTCGATCCGCAACGACGTCGATCCCAACGAGATCGTCACCCTGGGCGACAAGATCGAGGCCCTCGTCCTCACCAAGGAGGACAAGGAAGGGCGCCTCGTCCTGTCCAAGAAGCGGGCCCAGTACGAGCGGGCCTGGGGCGACATCGAGCGCATCAAGGAAGAAGACGGCATGGTCACCGGCCCCGTGATCGAGGTGGTCAAGGGCGGCCTCATCCTCGACATCGGCCTCCGCGGCTTCCTCCCCGCCTCCCTCGTGGAGCTGCGCCGGGTGCGGGACCTCCAGCCCTACGTGGGCAAGACCATCGAAGCCAAGATCATCGAGCTCGACAAGAACCGCAACAACGTGGTGCTGTCCCGCCGGGCTTGGCTCGAGGAGACGCAGAAGGAGCAGCGCGAGGACTTCCTGGCCAACCTGAAGCCGGGCGAGGTCCGGAGCGGCGTGGTGTCCAGCGTGGTCAACTTCGGTGCCTTCGTGGACCTCGGCGGCATGGATGGCCTGATCCACGTCTCCGAGCTCTCCTGGAAGCACGTCGACCACCCCGGGTCCGTCGTGGCCGTGGGCGACGAGGTCTCCGTGCAGGTGCTCGACGTCGACCTCGACCGAGAGCGCATCAGCCTGTCGCTCAAGGCCACCCAGCAGGATCCGTGGCAGGAGTTCGCCACGTCGCACCGCGTGGGAGAGCTGGTCTACGGCCGGGTCACCAAGCTGGTGCCGTTCGGCTCCTTCGTCCAGGTGGGCGAGGGCATCGAGGGCCTGGTGCACATCTCGGAGATGTCGGCCCACCACGTGGACCTGCCCGAGCAAGTGGTCACCCCCGGCGAGGAGCTGTGGGTCAAGATCATCGACCTCGACCTCCAGCGCCGACGCATCAGCCTGTCGATCAAGCAGGCCGCCGAGGGCGGCGTGGTGGCGGCCGAGTACCAGGAGCACTTCGGCGAGCAGATGTACGACGCCGAGGGCAACTACATCGGCCCCGCCATCGAGCACTCCGAAGAGGCCGAGGCGGCCTGGGCGGAGTACTTCGTGGAGCCCACCGAGGGCGATGCCTCGGCCGAGGAGACCCCGGCACCCGTCGAAGCAGTCGACGACGCGCCGGACGTCAGCGAAGGCTGACCCCACCATCCCCGATTGTCCCTAAAGGTGAGGGTACGGTTCGGTCGACCTTGCGGAAGGTCCTATCCGAGAAGAGGTGGGTGTGAGCTCTCGTAGAACGCTGATCCTGATCGCGGCCGCGCTTGTAGGCGCCATTGCCGCGTACGCGCTGTTCACGTACGTCGGAGGCATCGAAGACGAAGCCAACGACAACGCGGAGCGCGTCAAGGTCTTCAAGATCGTGGAGGACATCCCCAAGGGCACCTTTGGTGATGAAGCGGTGCGTCTCGGCCTGATCGAGGAGGACGTGATCGCCCAGGAGTACCGTCCTGCCACGGCCATCACCACCGCATCGCAGATCGACGGCCTCGTCTCCATCTCCGACCTGGCGGCCAACCAGGTGGTGGTGAGCAACCAGTTCGTCGACCAAGCCTCGTCGCTCTCCACGTTCTCGAGCCTGCTCCAGAACAACGAGGTGGCCGTCACGGTCTCTGTCGACCAGGTCCGGGGTGTGGCTGGGCTGCTGGTCCCTGGCGACTTCGTGAACCTGCTCGTCACCTCAGACGCCGCCGCGGCCGTGGCCCCAGAGGGCGAGGAGGGTGGCGATCCGGCGGCCGCCGACGGTGCGGGTGTCTATGCCCAGGCGGCTCGGGCGCTGTTCCAGAAGGTGCAGATCCTCGCCATCGGCCAGACGCGCAAGCTCGAGCCAGGCGAGACGGCGGCCACCAACGCCGACGGCACCCCTGCGGCCACCGCGACGAGCTCCGGCCTGGTCACCTTCGTGGTGCCGTTCGAAGCGGCGCGCCAGATCGCCTCGGTGGAGGGTGCATCCTTCTACATGACCCTCGTGGCCCGGGACTACCAGCCCACCGTGCTGCCGCCCCTCGACACCGGGGCGGAGCTCCCCGGGGAGAGTGGCCAGCTCACCCCCTACGGCCCCGACGGACGGCCCGAGTCGTAGGTGCTGGTCCCACCTCCAGCCCACCGCAAGCAGACCTTGAGACAAGGACAGCCCTCATCGCTACCAACCCGCTGAACCTCGTGCCGGTGGTCGTCCTCGACGACGACCCTGAGGTGCGCGAGCGCCTGGCTCAGCAGATCGGCCTGCGAGCCGAGTCCATCGAGTCGGTCGGCGCTCTGCAGACACGACTCCAAGGCGGGCCGACGGTGTTGGTGCTCGGCCCGTCGTCTGCCAGCCCCGCTGCCCTCGCCGAGCTGGCCCCCACGCTCCAGGCGCACCGCGAGGTGGGCACCGTCCTGCTCGTCGAGGTGCTGTCGACGGATCTGCTCCAGATTGCGCTGCGGTCGGGGGTCAACGACGTCCTCGCAGCACCGGTGGACACCGAGCAGCTGACAGATGCGGTGAACAGGGTGGCGGAGGGGCTCGAGGCAGCTGCCTTCACCCAGCCCGGTGAGCGATCCTTCGGCGACGACCTCGAGCTCAACGACACCGAGCTGGGCAAGGTCATCACGGTGTTCTCCACCAAGGGCGGGGCCGGCAAGTCGGTCATCGCCGCCAACCTGGCAGTGGTGCTCGCCAAGCGGAGCGCCGACCGGCCCGTGGTGCTGGTGGACGCCGACCTGCAGTTCGGGGACGTGGCCGTCATGCTGAAGCTGGCGCCGCAGCACACGATCGTCGACGCCGTGAGCTCCGACGACCGGCTCGATGCGGCCCTGCTGACGCAGTTCTTGATGCGCCACGAGCCGTCGGGCCTCCTGATCCTGCCCGCGCCGCTCGAGCCCTCCTTCGCCGATCAGATCAGCGCTGCCCAGATGGTGCGGATCATCCGCCTGCTGCGCACGTTCTGCAGCGCCGTGATCATCGACACCCCGGCCTACTTCAACGAGGTCGTGCTGGGGATCATCGAGGAGAGCGACGAGGTGCTCCTCATCGCCGGGATGGACATCCCCAACATCAAGAACGTCAAGATCGGCCTCCAGACCCTGCGGCTCCTCAACGTGCCCATGACCAAGCTGCACCTGGTGCTCAACCGGGCCAACTCCAAGGTGAAGCTCGACGTGAGCGAGGTGGAGCGGACGCTGCAGATCAAGGCCGAGTCGCTCATCCCGAGCGATGTGGTGGTACCGCAATCCGTCAACAAGGGCACCCCCGTGGTGCTCGACGCCCCGAAGTCTGGGGTGGCGAAGTCCATCGAGCAGCTCGCCAACATGTTCGCCCCGGACGACAGAAGTCGTCGGCGGCGCTGAGAGCAACGGAAGGGATGCGCTGATGAGCCTCTACAAGCGTCTGCACGAGGTCCAACCGGGCGCCGCCTCCGCCGACGGGCCGAAGCGTCGCGACCCGGTGCTCGACGAGCTGCGCCAGCGCATCCACCATCACCTCATCGACGAGCTGGGCCCGATCCTCTACGACAAGCGCCTGTCCGAGGACGACCTGCGCCGGCGGGTGCACGAGCAGCTCC
>JBDSUN010000381.1:0-8144 GCA_039927735.1 Acidimicrobiales bacterium
AGCGGTCCCCTACGACCAGTTCGACCGGCTGCGGAACGAGGCGCCGGTGTTCTGGCACGAGCACCCGAGCTCGACGGGCTTCTGGGCGGTGACGCGGTACGACGATGTACGAGCGATCAGCCGCGACCACGAGACCTTCTCGGCCGAGCTCGGCACCACGTTCATCACGGACCAGACGCCGGAGACCCTCGAGATCATCCGCATGACGATCCTCAACATGGATCCCCCCAAGCACTCCCGGTACCGCCGCCTGGTGAGCGCCGGGTTCACGCCGAGGATGATCGGCGCGCTCGTCGATCACATCGAAGAGCGGGCGCTGGGCATCGTCGCCAGCATCGAAGGGCGTGACGACCTCGAGTTCGTGGAGGAGGTGGCCGCCGAGCTACCCCTCCAGATGATCTGCGAGATGATCGGCGTGCCTGATGAGGACCGCCATCAGATCTTCGACTGGAGCAACCGGCTCGTCGGCTTCCAGGATGAAGACTTCCGCACGTCCGAGGAGGACGGACAGGCCGCGGCCGCCGAGATCTACGCGTTCTGCGACGCGATCGCCGCCGATCGACGAGCGAACGGCCGGGCCGACATCATGACCGCGCTGGTCAACGCCGAGGTCGACGGCGACCGCCTTGGTGACGACGAGATCAACATGTTCTTCGTCACGCTGGTCGTCGCGGGCAACGAGACCACCCGCAACCTGATCGCACACTCACTGCAGGCGCTGTTGGAGCGACCCGACGTCAAGGCCGACCTCGTGGCCAACATCGACGACGACGAGCTCTGGGCTTCGGCCACCGAGGAGTTCCTCCGCTGGGGGGCGTCGATCCACAACTTCCGGCGCACGGCCACCCGGGACACCGAGATCGCCGGCCAGCCGATCAAGGCGGGGGAGAAGGTCGTGATCTTCTATCCGGCGGCCAACCGCGATCCCGCCCACTTCAGCCACCCGAACGTGTTCGATCCACGGCGGACGCCGAACGAGCACCTCACCTTCGGCGGGGGTGGCGCCCACTTCTGCCTCGGCGCCAACCTCGCCCGCGCGCAGATCAAGGTCATGATGCGCGAGTTCCTGCGCCGATACCCGGACGTCGAGGCATCCGGCGAGCACCGCCGGATGCGCTCCGACTTCGTCAACGGCATCAAGTACCTCCCGGTCCGCCTGCACGGCTGAGGCAGCGCCGAGACACCCGTCGCACGCTGGACCCAACCCGACTACCAGCCGATCAAGCCGGCTGGCCGTCCACGATGTCGCGAGACACCGGTCAACGATGTCTCGCGACTTCACCCTGGTGGAGGTGATGGGACTCGAACCCACGGCCTCTTCGATGCGACCGAAGCGCTCTAGCCAACTGAGCTACACCCCCGAGGGACGCGTCAGGCTAGCGGACGCTGGCTGCCGCTCAGGAGCCGTAGCGACGCATGGCCAGCTGCGGCTGCGGCTGGCGCCGCGCCTGCTGCGGCGGCATGTACCGGACCTTGAGGTCCTGCTCGGTGCGCTGCTGCTGCACGCTGACGAGCATGGCGACGTAGGCGACGAAGGCCACGTCGACGGCGAGGTTGAGCATCCACACCGTGCCACCCAGGGCGATGGCGAGCAGGAAGGTGACGCCCATCGCGCCGAGGAGGGTCACGAACACGTCGCGGCGGCGACGGCGGATCTCGGCCCGGCGGGGAGCCCCCTGTGACGGGGCGGGGCGCCGGCCCTGCGGGCGGCGAGCTGCCATCTGAGCCACGTTGGAGCGGGGCTCGTGCCGAGGCGGCTCGTAGCGGCCGATGTCCGGGCGGGGCAGCTGCCCGGAGCGGCCACCCGGGGTGGTGCGCTCGAGGACGTTGAGCTGCTGGCGGAACGAGGCGATGGAGTCGCCAGGCCGGCTCTCACGACGTGTCTGGAGATACGGGGGGATCAACACGAAGCCCCAGATGAGGCCCAGGATGAGGAGTACCAACACGGTGGTCACGCTCCGTAGCCGTCCTTTGCGCTTCGGGAACCGTACTTGGCGCCTGGTGGGCATCGGTGGATGCCCGGCGGCCCAGAAGGTCCGGATGATGAGGGAGATGATCGGAGCCGTCCATGTCGAACAGCGATCGAACGTTGCGGTTGTACTACGAACCTAGGGCGGTCGCCACAGGACTGCAAACTATTGCAAGCACTCGCCGCCTACAGGCCGAGGTCGAGGTCGTCCTCGAGAGGACCTCGCCGGTAGGTGCCCGAGCGCCCACCGGTCTTCTCCCAGAGGGCCACGTCGCCGATGACCATGGCCCGGTCCACGGACTTGCACATGTCGTAGATCGTGAGCGCCGCCACCGTGCAGGCCGTGAGGGCCTCCATCTCCACGCCGGTGCGATCGACGGTGTCGACGGCGGCCTCCACCTCGATGAAGGTGTCCTCGATCCGGAAGTTCACCAGGACCGCTCCCACCAGCAGCGGGTGGCAGAGCGGGATGAGGTCCGAGGTGCGCTTGGCGGCCTGGATCCCGGCCACCCGTGCCACCGACAGCACGTCGCCCTTGGTGACGGCGCCTTTGGCCACGAGGCTGGTGGTGTCGGGCAGCATGTGCACCCTCGCCCGGGCCACGGCCCGCCGGTGGGTGGCGTCCTTGGGGGTGACGTCGACCATGCGGGCCCGGCCCAGCGGGTCGAGGTGGGTGAGGCCGTGGTCGGACATGGGCGGAGTCTATTCAGCCGCCGATCTGGCTCATGGAGCGACGCGGCTTCACGAACTGCACCTGGTTGATGGCGTGCCCTGCCCACTTGGCCCCAACGCAGGCCTCGATGGCCGCCGACAGGTCGTCATCGGTGCCAGCCGAGCGCAGCACCGTGCGCAGGTCGTGGTCCTCGAGGGAGAAGAGGCAGCTGCGGAGCTGGCCATCGGCGGTGAGCCGGATCCGATCGCACTGGTCGCAGAACGGCCGGGTGACGCTGGCGATCACCCCGACCTCGCCGTGGCCGTCGAGGTAGCGGAAGCGCTCGGCCGGCTCGCTCCCCCGCTGCATCGGCTCCAGGGGGAAGGCGGCGCCGATGCGCTCGATGATCTCGGCCTGGGTGACCACCTGGTCGTTGGTCCAGGCGTCGCCGCCGTCGAGGGGCATCCACTCGATGAAGCGGACCGTGACGCCGCGCCGGCGGCCGAAGCCGGCCAGGTCGACGATCTCGTCGTCGTTGCCGCCCCGCACCACGACCACGTTCACCTTCACGGGGCTGAGCCCGGCCTCCACGGCTGCATCGATGCCGTCGAGCACGTCGTCGAGCTGGTCGCGACGGGTGAGGGCGGCGAAGCGCTCCGGGCGCAGGGAGTCGAGGGAGACGTTGACCCGCCGCAGGCCGGCCTCGGCCAGCCCGGGAGCCACCGAGCGCAGGGTGGCGCCGTTGGTGGTGAGCGACAGGTCCACCGGGAGGGCGGCCAGCTTGGCCACCAGCACGGGCAGATGAGCCCGGACGGTGGGCTCGCCCCCGGTGAGCCGGATGGAGCGGATCCCGTGGCGCTCCACCAGCAGCCGGGCCACCCGCTCGAGCTCCTCGAAGGTGAGGACCTCCTCCTTCGGCAACCAGGTCATGCCCTCCTCGGGCATGCAGTACGTGCACCGGAAGTTGCAGCGGTCGGTGACCGAGATGCGCAGGTCCCGGTGGACGCGCCCGTAGGAGTCGACCAGCGCTCTGGGAACGTCAGCGATCGGACGGGCAGCCATGACGGGGCCAGGCTACGAGACGGCCACGCCGATCACCCCTCGAGCTGCAGCAGCTCCGTCACGCCGGCCACCTCGAAGGTGCGTCGCACGATCGGACTGACGCCGCGCACCCGCACCTCGGCCCCGTCGAGGTGGGCGGACAGGATGACGGCCAGCCCCGACGAGTCCAGGAAGGTGACGTCGGAGAGGTCGAGGACCACCGCCTCGTCGCCCTCTCGAGCGCTCGCCAGCGCCGTCCGAAAGCTCTCCTTGGTGGCTAGGTCGAGGTCCACCGCGATGTGCAGCACCCGTTCGGTGCCCACCTCGAGCCTGAAGTCCGTACGTCCGTCCGGTCCCATGCACGCTCCTGCGAGTGGATGCGTCAGGGGCCTGCGCCTCCGCAGGCTCGCAGAACGCTACTGCGCTTGGCCCGGCGTCACACCTCGCGCAGGAGCAGGATGCGGACGGGATCGCCGACGGCCACGCCGTCACCATCGGGAAGGACCACCAGGCCGTCGGCGCGGGCCATGGCGGTGAGGTGGTGCGACCCCTGCCCGCCGGCGGAGCCCACCCACAGGACGCCATCGCCATCTCGCTCGACGGTCACCCGCACGAAGTGCACCTTGCCGTCGGCGTGGCGGGCAAGCGGCTCCGCAGCCATCGCTGGCACCTCCGGACGGAGCAGCTCGGCGTGCCCCGCCATGCGCCGGAGGGCCGGGCGGGCCAGCAGCTCGAAGCTGACCATCGACGACACGGGGTTGCCGGGCAGGCCGAAGACCGGCGCGGATCGCTCCCCCACCGTCCCGAACGCGAACGGCTTGGCCGGCCGGATGGCGATCTGCATCCAGCGCATGTCCCCGATGCGGTCGAGCACGACCTTCACCAGATCGATGTCCCCCATCGAGACCCCGCCGCTGGTGACGACTGCGTCACACGAGCCGGCGGCGTCGGTGATGGCCTCGGTGATGGCCGACTCGTCGTCCCGGATGCACCCGAGGTCGACCGCCTGCCACCCGTTCTGGGCCACCAGGGCGAGCAGGGTGATTCGATTGGAGTCGCGAATCTGGCCGGGGCCGAGCGGCTGCCCCGCCTGCACCAGCTCGTCGCCGGTCGACAGCACGCCGACTCGAGGTCTCGGGTGAGCGAGCACCTCCGTCACCCCGAGGCCGGCCAGCACGCCGAGGTGGCCGGGCGAGATGACCTCGCCTGGCTCGAACACGGGATCGCCTGCGCGCAGGTCGTCGCCGGCCACCCGCACGGCCTCCCCGGCCGACACCTCCGCCTGGAGAGCCACCCGGGCGCCTCCGTCGAGGCGACGGGTGCGCTCCACCATCACGACGGCGTCGGCGCCTTCGGGCATCGGTGCGCCCGTGAAGATCCGCATGGCCTCGCCCGCACCCAGGGCCCGGTCGGCCGGGTGCCCGGCCGCCACCTCGGCCACGACCGGGAGCTCTACCGGGCTCGTCGAGCCGGCGCCCGAGGTGTCAGCGGCTCGCACGGCGTACCCGTCCATGGCCGTGTTGGCGAACGGCGGGACGTCCTCGGGGGACGTGATCGCCTCGGCCAGCACGCAGCCGATGGCGGCCATCGTCCGGATGCGCACGGGGGGGAGCGGTGCCACCCGCTCGAGCACGTGGGCTCGAGCATCGGCCAGCGGGACCAGCACGCTCAGGCGATGCCCTGCTCGCGCACGTAGCCGGCCAGCCACTCTCGGAACTCCGGGCCGAGATCCTCCCGGGCAAGGGCCAGCTCGACGGTGGCCCGGAGGTAGTCGAGCTTGCTGCCGATGTCGTAGCGCCCCTCGTCGAAGGTGTAGCCGTACACGTCGAGGTCGGGCAGGAGGCCACCGATGGCATCGGTCAGCTGGATCTCGCCGCCTGCCCCCGGCTTCGTCCGATCGATCGACTCGAAGATCGCCGGCGTGAACACGTAGCGGCCCATCACCCCCCAGGTGGACGGGGCATCGGCGGGCTTCGGCTTCTCCACGATGCTCTGCACCTTCAGGAGACGGGGCCCCGCCTCCTCGTAGGCGATGCTGCCGTAGGCGCTGATCTCCTCGAGGGGGAACTCCTTGCAGGCGATCACCGCCGCCGCCCCTCGCTCCTCGTGGGCCTCGATCATCTCCGACAGCACGGTGGAGTGCTCGTCCATGATGTCGTCGCCCAGCATGACGGCGAAGTCCTGGTCGCCCACGTGCTTGCGGGCTGTGGCCACGGCGTGGCCGAGCCCCAGCGCCTCACCTTGACGGACGTAGTAGATGTCGGCGAGGCCGGCGAGGTCGAGCACCTCGGCCAGGAGGGAGTCCTTGCCCTTTGCGTGGAGGTCGGCCTCCAGCTCCACGTTGCGGTCGAAGTGGTCCTCGATGGCCTTCTTGCCCCGACCCGTGATGATCAGGATGTCGTCGATCCCGGAGCGCACGGCCTCTTCCACCACGTACTGGATGGCCGGCTTGTCGACGACGGGCAACATCTCTTTGGGCTGCGCCTTCGTGGCGGGGAGGAACCGGGTGCCCAGGCCAGCGGCAGGTATGACGGCCTTGGTGACGTGCGACATGGACCTGTGTCTACTCGCTCGCCTCAGGAGCCAGCGCGGGCTCCTCGCCGCGGCGAAGCCGGCCGAGGTTGCCGCGGTGGCGGACCACCACGAGGACGCCACAGGCGGCGAAGGCGACCACTTCGCCGGCGGGGCGGCCGACGATGGCTGCGGCCGCCGGGAGGCCCACGGCCACGGCCAGGCTGCCTGCCGCCGCCGCCCCGACGGCCTTGACGGTCACCAGCCACAGCACGGCGAGGGCCAGGGAAGGGAGAGGGAGGAGGACCGCAGCCATCCCGGCGCCGGTCGCCACCCCCTTGCCGCCCCGGAACCGGCGGGTCGCTGGCGCCACGTGGCCCAGCACCGCCGCCAGCCCGCACGCCACCCCGAGGCTGCGGTGGCCCGCGGCCAGTCCCATCCCGGCGGCCACCGCTCCCTTGGCCAGGTCGCCGACCAGCACCTTGACCCCGGCCCGGCGGCCCATCGTGCGGAACGTGTTGGATGCCCCCGGGTTGCCCGACCCCTCCCGCGTGGGGTCATGGCCCGCCTCGCGCCCCACCAGGATGGCGGTGGGGAGGGTGCCCAGGAGGTAGGCAGGCACCACCAGCAACCACGTGAGCTCCACAGGTCAACCCTATGAGCGCACTGGCGTGCGGCCTGAGGCTGGGCGCCGCTACCCTGGCACTCTCCTTGATCGAGTGCTAGCGGAGGACTCACCGAGCGTGCCCACCTACGAGTACCGTTGCAAGTCCTGCAGCCGAGAGCTGGAGATCGTCCAATCCTTCACGGACGACGCGCTCACCACCTGTGAGGCCTGCGGCGGCCAGCTGCGCAAGCTGTTCGGCAACGTCGGCATCGCCTTCAAGGGCACGGGCTTCTACAAGAACGACAGTCGCGAGAAAGCCAAGAGCACGGCCAAGAACGGCGACAAGATCAGCGGGGACAAGGCCGGCTCGGACAAGGGCAGCGGTGACAAGGCCGGGAGCGACAAGAGCAGCGGCGACAAGAGCGGCAGCAGCAAGGAGGCCGGCTCGAGCGGCGGCGGCAAGACGGACGCCGCCACCACCACGTCGACCAAGAAGAGCGCGACCAGCACCACGACCAAGGGTTCCTGACACCCTTTCCCAGCCCATCGCCCGCCGCTAGCGTCGGCCCCCGGCTTCCCCCGTCGATCGATTCGATCCGAGGAGGCGCGCGCCCATGCGCCGCACACCCGTCCTCCGTCGGCCCCGCCCAGGGCTGGCCCTTCGCCGACAGCCGCACGCCCGCACGGCGCTGGTGGTCGCCGTCGGGCTCCTCTGTGGGTTCGGCGTCACCGCCACGGTGCACCAGGCAGATGCCGCTCGTGCGGCCTGGGGCCAGACCACGGCCGTCGTGGTGGCGCGTCGCGACCTCGTCGCCGGCGACCGGCTCGACCCTGAGAGCATCGAGGTCGTCGATCATCCGAGCCCGCTCGTGCCGGAAGATGCCCTCAAGGAGCTCCCGGCGGACGCTCGCCTGGCGCAAGCGGTCTACGAGGGCGAGGTCCTTCGATCGGAGCGGCTGGCCCCCGCCGGGGCGTCTGCCGTCGCCGCTCGACTCCCCGAGGGCACCCGGGCGGTGGCCGTTCCCACGGAGCCAGGGACGACCCCGCCGCTGGAGGTCGGCGACCGGGTCGACGTGCTGGTGGCGATGGCCGCCGAGGCGGTGGGCGGGGGCCCGCCCGGCTTCGCCCTCGCCACCGACGTGGAGGTGGTGGACGTGGCCGAGGTGGCGGTCACGTTGGCCATGCCCCGAGACGCCGCTCCTCGCCTGGCGGTTGCGTTCGGCCAGGCGGCGGTGACGCTCGCCCTCGTCGGTGGATGACGGGGCTAGCGCAACGTGTAGAGGGCCAGCACGCCGACGCCCACCACGATGCGGTAGGCCACGAAGGGTGCGAAGGAGCGGGTCTTGATGAGCTTCAGCGTGCCC
>JBDSUN010000382.1:0-8973 GCA_039927735.1 Acidimicrobiales bacterium
CATCGAGCTCTACGGGCGCGACTCGGCCACCATCAACTCTGGTGGCGAGAAGATCTTCGCCGAGGAGGTGGAGCAGGCCATCGCCCACCACCCCGATGTGTACGACGTCGTGTGCGCAGGGCGGCCGTCGGAGCGCTGGGGCCAGGAGGTGGTGGCCGTTGTCCAGCTCCGGGCGGGCGCCACCGCCACGGAGTCGGACCTCTTGGTCGAGGCCGCCGCCCACGTGGCCAGGTACAAGCTGCCGAAGGCCTTCGTGTTCCGGGACGCCATCGTCCGCTCCCCCGCCGGCAAGGCCGACTACCGCTGGGCCAAGGAGCAGGCCGCGAGCTCCTAGGTCACAGGAGGCTGGCGCACGCAAGAACGGGCTTGGTCACCTCAGACCAGACGGGCGCGCAGGGACGGCCAGCGCGGATCGATGCGCACGGTGGCGAGGTCCGGCTCGCCGTCCACCACCGATGCGGCGCGGAAGCCGGCGTCGGCGGCCCGATCCAGCCACGTGGCGGCCCGGTCGACCTGGCCGGCCCTGGCCCAGCTGCACGCCACCTCGAAGGCCGTCTGCGCCTGGCTCGGAGGGTTGGCGGCGAACACCACCTCACCCACCTCGGCCGCCTCGGTGAAGCAGTCGGCGTAGTGGAGGTGGGTCTGCAGGGTGCCGGCGCCCTCCCGACCCTTCCCGTCGGTGCGCTCCGTCAGCCGGCGAGCGACCGCCGTGGCGGCACCAGACCTGGCCAGCAGCTCGGTGGCCACCAAGTTGGGCGGCCCTCCGGGGCTGCGGACGTAGGCCGCCTCGAAGAGCTCGAAGCCCTTGGGGTCGCCGGTGGCCAGGGCGGTCGAGGCCCGCAGGTAGGCGTCGGCGCGGGCGCCCAGCCCGCTGGTGAGCCGCTTGGCGGTGGCGAGATCGCCCTCCCGGAGGGCGGCCCAGGCCTGCTGGGCGGTGCGGTCCGGGTCCTGGCTGCCCATGGTCGGCGCCAGGGGCGTGCTGTCGACCACCGACAGCTTGGCTCGGCTCCGCGTCTTCTTGGTGGGGCCCGGGCCGGCATCGGGTGCGTCGACGTGGAAGGCGTCGACGTCCGCCCCCGTCTTCGCCGCCCGGATCTCCTGCCAGTTGTTGAAGGCCAGGAACAGTGCGAAGAAGGCGGCGTAGGTCTGACCGTGGGTGACGGCCCAGACGGCTCCGGCGATGGCCGCCACGATCGAGATGCGACGCGCCCGATCGATCCCGAACAGCTCGGCGGTCACGTTGCCGCCGTCGAGGGGCCGAATGGGGAGGAGGTTGGCCACCGACCACCACAGGTTTTGGAAGGCCAGGAAGTTGAGCGGGATCCAGAAGTTCAGGTCACGAGTGACCGTCCAGTCGAACCCCTGCTGCTGACCCCACTCTGAACCCACGAGCTGGCGAGCCGGAAGCCACAGCAGGACCATCGCCGTGAGCGAGCCCGCCACGCTGACGATGATGCTCCGGGTGCGATTGAGCGTCGCTCGTCGCTGACTGATGGTGACCCCGCCGAAGCCGTGCAGGACGATGACTGACGGTTGGCCGAAGAGCTTCAGCGACACGCCGTGACCCAGCTCGTGGACGAGGATCGAGACAAAGCTGCAGGCAATCCAGATCACCACGTACTCGATGCCCAGGTCCACGTAGCGCAGGCCCCAGAGGCCCGAGATGATCAGGAAGATCGGCTCGACCCGCACCGGGATGCCTGCGACGGAGAAGTGGGGGCGGGCCGACACGGGCGAGAGCCTACGGGCCGGCGCGCAGCACGACGGTGGCGGTGGGTCCACTCAGCGACGACGCCTGCTCGTCGAACCGGTGGCCCAACGGGTGACGGAAGTCGACCAGAGCCTCCGGCCCGGCCGGCTGCTCGGCCAGGAGCCACCGCACCAGGCTGCCCTTGAGGAGCTTGCTCCAGTGGCTCACCGTGCGGCCTTCGGCATCGAGGAAGCGCACCGTCACCCGTCTGGCTGGGGAGCAGGCGGCCCAGTCCATGGCCGCCTCGTGCTCGATGGGCAGGAGATCCCACACCAGCGCACCCGCGGTCAGCGGGGCCAGCACCGCGGTCAGCCGCGACCGCCACCAGGTCGAGAGCCGACCGTGGCCCTCGAGGGAGGCCGACATCTTCAGCCGGTACGGCGGGATCGGGTCCGCCGGCGCCACGAGGCCCCAGAGCCCCGACACGGTCCGCACCTGGCCATCCCCGCGCCGGCGGACGGCTGCCGGCAGGGTGGCCCACGACAGCTCCTTGTAGAGGACGCCGGTGTAGCGCTCCATGGCCGGCCGCGTGGCCGCCCGGCGTGGGGTGGCCTGCACGGCCCGCGCCGCCCGCAGCACGTCGCGCCGGCTGCGGTCGAGCCGACCGTCGGCCATCGTGCCCGTCCGCCAGCCCGGCCCAGACCCTCCGGGTGCCTTGCTCTCCGACGGCGGCAGCAGGATCACCGGTTGGGGCACAGCCACCGGGGGTTCCTACCATGACGGCGATGGCTCGCTTCACCACGCCCGAGACCCTCCCGGAGGGCGAGGCGAAGGTAGCGGCGGTGCGCACGATGTTCGATGCCATCGCTCCGCGCTACGACCTCGTCAACCGCATCATGACCTTCCGGATGGACGTTCGCTGGCGGCGCCGCACCGTGCGCACGCTCGGCCTGCCCCCCGGGTCGACGGTCGTGGACCTGGCCTGCGGCACCGGCGACCTGTGCCGGGAGCTGGCCACCCAAGGACTGTCACCGGTCGGCGTGGACCTCTCCTTCGGGATGCTGGCGGCCGCCCGCACGGGGGCCCCGCTGGTGCACGGCGACGCCCTGCGCCTGCCGTTGCCCGACGGGAGTGTGGACGGCGTCACCTGCGGCTTCGCTCTGCGCAACTTCGAGAGCCTGCCGCCGTTCTTCGACGAGCTGGCCCGAATCGTTCGCCCCGGGGGGCGGATCGCGCTGCTGGAGGTGGCCGAACCCCCCAACCGGCTGTTGCGGTTCGGGCACGGCCTGTACTTCGGCAAGGTGGTGCCGCTCGTCGGTGGGCTCCTCTCCGATCCAGCGGCCTACAGGTACCTCCCCCGCTCGGTGGCCTACCTGCCCGAGCCCGACGTGATGCTGGGTCAGCTCGCCGACGCCGGCTTCGAGGCCGTCCAGCGCGAGCTGCTCTCGGTGGGTATCGCTCAGCTCGTCACCGCCACCCGTCGGTACGCCGGGCCGGCGTGAGCCCACCGCGGCTCCTCGCTCGCAGCCGGCGGGTCGACCACGACCTCGACCTCGTGGAGCTCGCCGGCGCCGACGGCCTCCTCCTCGAGCGGTCACAGGTGGGTCTGGCCGGGCGCGGTGCGGCGACCCGGGCCCCGCTGGGCGACATCGCCGAGGTGCTGGCCGCCATCGAGGTGGATGATCCCGTCGACCTGCCGGGCTCTGGCGCCGTCGCCTTCGGCGCCCTCCCCTTCCGGCCGGACCCCGGCGCGCCGATGGTCGTGCCCGAGGTCGTCTGGGGTCGGTCGCCCGACGGCACCCGGTGGGTGACCACGATCGGCCCCGCCGACGTCGCCGAGCCCGACGTCTCGTCGCTCTGCACACCGTCGAACGCCACCGGAGGACCCCTCCCCGCGCGGGTGCAGGTGGCGCCGGCCCGCACAGCGGAGTCCTGGTGCGAGCTCGTGGCCCAGGCCACCCGGGCGATGGCCGAGGCGGGTCCGGACGGGTTGCGCAAGGTGGTGCTGGCGAGGGAGATCCACGTCGAGGCCGACGTGCCCTTCGACCGGGCCGTGCTCCTGCGCCGCCTGAGAGCCGCCTACCCCGACTGCTTTCTCTTCCACGTCGATGGCTTGCTCGGCGCCAGCCCCGAGCTGCTGGTGGCCCGCGCCGGAGACGTCGTGCGCGCCCAGCCGATGGCCGGCACCGCCGCCCGCGGGGGCGACCCGGCCTCCGACGGGCGACTGGCGGCCGGACTCCTGGCCTCGGCCACCTACCGCCACGAGCACCAGATCACCATCGACATGGTCTTCGACACCTTGCTCCCGTGGTGCTCCTACCTCGACTACGAGCCCGAGCCCTCCGTGGTCGGCATCGCCAACGTGCAGCACCTGGCCACGCTGGTCGAGGGCCGGCTCTCACAGCCGGCGCCGTCCGTCGTCGAGCTGGTGGGCGCCCTGCACCCCACCCCGGCGGTGAACGGTTGGCCACGGGAGGCGGCTCGAGCGTGGATAGCCGAGCACGAGGGCTTCGACCGGGGGCGCTACGCCGGGGCGGTGGGCTGGGTCGACGCCGAGGGCAACGGCACCTTTGCCGTGAGCATCCGCTGCGCGGACGTGGACGCAACCCGGGCCAGGGTGGTGGCCGGCAACGGCATCGTGGCCGGCTCTGATCCCGAGACGGAGCTGGCCGAGACGCAGGTGAAGCTCCAGGCCCTCCTCTCGACCCTCACCCGCGTCTGATCAGCTGACGCGCACCAGGCGGAGGGTGTCCGTGGTGGGCTCGGCATCGGCCGGGGAGCCCACCAGCACGGCGACGAGGTCCCCCGGACGCACCACCCCGAGCCGGGCGGCCGCTTCCACCGCGTGCCAGACGATGGTGTCCGGGGTGCCGTGCATCTCCATGAGATGGGGGGTGATGCCCCACGCCATGGCCAGCTGCCGGGCGGTGCGCTCGTAGGGCGTCATGGCCAGGATCGGGCAGGTGGGCCGGAACCGGCTGATCATGCGGGCGGTGGCGCCGGAGTTGGTGCAGGCGATGATGGCGGCGAGGTCGGCGTCGACCGAGGCCCGCCAGGCGGCCGCGGTGATGGCGGAGGTGATCCGCACCGTTGTGGGCGCGTCGTGCAGACCGGCCATCTGCTGCTGGCCGAGCCGCGTGCCCCACCCGCGGTAGTCGAAGTCCCGCTCGGCCCGCAGCGTGATGCGCGCCATCGCCTCCACGACCGCGACCGGGTCGACACCGATGGCCGTCTCGCCCGACAGCATCACCGCGCTGGTGCCGTCGAACACGGCGTTGGCGACGTCGGACACCTCGGCCCGGGTCGGGGTGGGGGCGGTGACCATCGACTCGAGCATCTGGGTGGCGGTGATGACCGGCTTGCCGTGGGCCACCCCGCTGCGGATGATCTCCTTCTGGATGTGGGGCACGTCCTCGAGCGGCAGGCGCACCCCGAGGTCGCCGCGGGCGACCATGACGCCGTCGGAGACCCGCAGGATGTCGTCGAGGTCGGCCACGGCCGGCCCCGTCTCGATCTTGGCCACGACCATGGCGGCGTCGTGGCCCATGGCCATGCGGATGGCGGCGACGTCCTCGGCCGTCTGCACGAAGGACACCGCCACGGCATCGACGTTGGCGTGCCGCACGCCATCGAGCAGCCGCAGGTCGTCCTCGGTGGGTGATCGCAGCGCAATCCGATCCTCGGGCAGCGACACGCCGGGGCGGCCCCGCACCATGCCGCCGCTCGTGACGGTGGCGACCACGCTGCCGTGGCTGGGCGCGTCGGTCACCACGATGGCCACGCCGCCGTCGCCCAGGGCCACCCGATCGCCCGGCTGGAGGGCGTCCACGGCCCCGGGCAGCACGACCGCCACCACCTCAGCGGTGCTCCGGTCCCCAGGCGCTGCCTCGGTGAGCCGGATGGGAGCGCCAGGCAGGAGGAGCACGCCGTCGTCGCCGAACGGAGCGGTGCGAACCTTCGGGCCGGGCAGGTCGATCAGGATGCCGACGGGGCGCCCGACGTCTTTGGCGGCGGTGCGCACGCGGTCGATCCGATCGAGGCTGGCCTCCAGGGGACCGTGGGCCAGACCCAGCCGGCAGACGTCGACGCCGGCTTCGAGCACCCCCCGAAGCACGGCCGGGGGATCCGAGGCGGGCCCGATGGTGGCGACGATCTTGGTGCGACGCCCGGGCATGCCGTGAACGCTACCGACCCTGATCGCTCGCCCGGACCGCTTCCGCCACCGCCGCGTTGAGACGCGCATGGACCTCGACGTTGGCGGCCCGATCGGTGTGCACGACGAGAACGTGCACGCCACCGGCGGCCAAGGCCTCGGCCACCGCCGGCCCGACGTCGGACACGGCTCGAGCGTGGGCGCCATGGGCCGACGCCACCGCGACGAGGTCGAGGCCATGGGGGGTGCCGTAGAGCTGCTCGAACCGAGCTTCCCCCACGACCTGGGCCTGCGGCAGGAACGAGAAGATCCCGCCCCCGTCGTTGTCCACCACGACGATCACGAGGTCGACGCCTCGCTCTGCGGCGCCGAGCAAGCCGTTGGTGTCGTGCAGGAAGGCCACATCGCCGATGAGCAGGGCGGCGGGTCGGCCCGGATCGGCGAGGGCGACGCCGACGGCGGTGGACACGACGCCGTCGATCCCGTTGGCCCCACGGTTGGCGTGGACCTCGACGTCGACGCCGGGTTCGACGTACCACTCGAGGTCGCGGATCGGCATCGAGGAGGACACCACCAGGGCGCCACCCGCCGGCAGCGCGGCCACCAGCGCGCGGGCCACTGCCGGCTCGGTGAGGTGCGGCTCTGCGGCCAGGGTGGCGTCGATGGCGGCCAGCGCCTGGCCCCCGAGCGTCGACCAGCGGGCCAGCCACGCACCATCGTCCACCGGCGAGACCCCGTCTACGTCGGCGAGCCAGCGGTCCACGAGCATCTCCGGGGCCATCGGTAGGACGAAGGCCGCCGTCCCGTGGGGGTCCGTCCAGGAGCGCTCGCCGTCCACCACGATCTCCGCCGCCCCGGTGGCGGCCAGCCACTCGCCGGCGACGCGAGACGCCAACGGGCCGCCCAGGTGGACGATCACCTCCGGGCGGAGGTGGATGTCGTTGCGGAGGATGGCGTCCGGCGCCCCGATGACACCGGGGCCGCCCCACACCGGTGCCTGCGGCGCGGCCAGCACCGGCCAGCCGAGCGCTGCCGCAACCCGGGTCAGAGCTGCGGCCGGGCCGGAGCGCGCCCCTGCGACCAGGATCCCGCGCCGGCCGGCCAGGTCGTCCACCAGGCTGATCTCCGGATCGACCGGTGATCCGGTCGACGGGCGCCACGCCCAGGCACCTTCGGTGCTCCGACCCGACGGCAGGGCGCCGGCCTCCCCCACCAGCGGCTCCCTGAAGGCGAGGTTCAGGTGCACCGGTCCGGGCACGGTGCCGGTGGCCTCGGCGTGGGCCCGAGACGCCACCGCCCGCCAGCGCGGCGAGGCCGACTCCTCAGCCACCCCGGGGGCGTGGAACCAGCGGACCGACCGCCCGTAGAGGTGGGTCTGGTCGATGGCCTGGGCAGCGCCGACCCCGATCAGCTCGGGGGGACGATCGGCGGTGCACACCAGCAGCGGCACGCGAGCCAGGTCCGCCTCCACCACCGCCGGGTGGAGCTCGACGGCCGCAGTACCGCTGGTGGTCAGCACCACCACCGCCTCGCCTGTGGCGGCCGCGAGGCCCAGCGCCATAAAGCCACCGCTGCGCTCGTCGTGGTGCACGTGGACGCGGAGGCGACCGTCCGCCACCAGCGCCAACGCCAACGGCGTGGACCGGGAGCCGGGGCAGATGACGGCATGCTCCACCCCGTCACGCACCCACTCGTCCACCAGCGTGACGCAGTAGGTGGCCTGGAGGTCCTCAGGTGGGATCGGCATCGCGCCCACATCCGACCACACGGGGTCTGCAACGATCCACGCCATGTTCCTGCACGCCGACCGCGAAGGCGCTGGTCCTCCCATCGTCCTCGTGCACGGGTTCACCCAGACGCGACGCTGCTGGGGACCGGAAGCGGCGGCGCTGGCAGCCGACCACGAGGTCATCCGGGTGGACGCCCCCGGCCACGGTGGCTCGGCCACGATCATGGCTGGACTGCGCACGGGCGGGCGCCTCATCGCCGATCAGGGCGGCGAGGCCACCTACCTCGGCTACTCCATGGGGGCACGGTTCTGCCTGCACCTCGCCCTGTCCAACCCTGAGCTGGTGCGCGGGCTCGTGCTGATCGGTGGCACCGCCGGCATCGAAGACGCCGGCGAGCGGGCGGAGCGTCGGGTCCTGGACCTTCGCACCGCCGCCCGGATCGAGCAGGAGGGGCTTGAGCCGTTCCTCGAGGCGTGGCTGGCCCAGCCGCTGTTCTCGGGACTGCCCCCCGAGCGGGCCTTCCGGGCCGAGCGGCTCGAGAACACCGTCGAGGGGCTGCAGTCGAGCCTGGAGCAGGCCGGCACCGGTGCGCAGGACCCCTCCTGGCACCGGCTCCACCAGCTGGCCGTGCCCGTGCTGGCGGTGGCCGGCGCCGAAGACCCCAAGTTTGCGGCCATGGCCGAGCGGATGGCGGGAGAGATCGGCGACAACGCCACCCTCGCCCTCATCGAGGGCGCCGGCCACGCCGCCCACCTCGAGCAGCCCGACCGCTTCCTCGCCATCCTCCAACCCTGGCTGGCCGACCACAGCCTGTGAGCCGATGTCGGCAGGAATGCCCAGGTTTGGCGAAGGTCAAGGGCAAGGGCGCCGGCGAGGCAGAACCGAACGGTCGGTGTGGCCACGGCCCGGGTCAACGGTCACCCGCACCAGACCCACCCGAGGCAGCTGGGTTCGCTCCCAGGCGCCAGAGGCACACGGGGTCACCAGTGAACCCAGATACCTCGGGCCCACTGGGATGACCCCAGGTGCCTCGACTCCCTTCCTCAGCTGGGCTGGCAGCTCGGGGCAGGTCGGCGCGGGCCAGCGCGCCGCCGTGCCCTCAACCTCGTAGCGAGGGATCGTGAGCAGGCGTGGCAACACCAACCACCCCGCTCCGCCTCGTTGCGCCCTTCTGTTGCGCTGGTGGGCAGTTCGCCCGTCGTGCGTCAGGCACCGAGCCAGATGCCCCCCGCGAGGAGGGTCCCGGTCACCAGCTGGATGCGGCCGGTGGTGCCGAGGACCGGGATGAGGTTCGGGCCTCGGGCTCCTTCGAGCACCTGGAGCACCGGGCCGCGGGCCAGCACCACTCCCACGAGGGCGGCGGCGGCCGGGGCCCGGTCGAAACCGCCGGCCACGAGCGG
>JBDSUN010000383.1:0-3337 GCA_039927735.1 Acidimicrobiales bacterium
CCAGCGTCGCCGGGCTGGGCCGCAGCGCGGCGTGGGGCGGCGACGGTCCCCTGGTGGTCGAGGCGGACGAGAGCGATGGCACCTTCCTCGCGCTCGGAGCCGAGGCGGCCATCGTCACCAACGTCGAGCCCGACCACCTCGAGCACTGGGGCGGGGTGGAGCAGCTGCGGGCCGCCTTCAGGGACTTCGTCGGGGCCCTGTCCGGGCCGGCCGTGCTGTGCCTCGACGACGCGGGCTCGGCGGCGCTGGTGGCGTCGGCCGTCCGACCCGTCACCTACGGCACCAGCCCAGCCAGCGACTACCGCATCGATGCCATCGCCACGGAGCGGACGGGCGTGCGCTTCGATCTCCACCATGGCGGGAAGGTCCTGACGGTGACCGTGCCAGCGGCCCCTGGCGACCACAACGCACTGAACGCGGCCGCGGCGATGGCGCTGGCCCACCAGCTCGGTGTCGACCTGGCAACGGGGGCCTCGACCCTGTCGCGGTTCCGAGGTGTGGCCCGGCGGTTCGAGGTCCGCGGCGAGGCTGACGGGGTGGTGGTGGTGGACAGCTACGACCACCTGCCCACCGAGGTGATCGCCGTCCTCGCAGCCGCCCGCGCCGGCCGATGGCGGCGCGTCGTGTGCTGCTTCCAGCCCCACCGCTTCAGTCGCACCGCGTCGCTCGGCGCCACGTTCGCCGACGCCTTCGGTGACGCCGACATCGTGGCCGTCACGGACATCTACTCGGCCGGGGAGGCGCCCCGGCCCGGGGTGACCGGGAAGCTCGTCGTCGACGCCATCCTCGACGCCCACCCGTGGAAGCCGGTGGCCTGGCTCCCCGGCCTGGACGACGTCGTGGCCTACCTCGGCATGACGCTCCGGCCCGGTGACCTGTGCATCACCCTCGGCGCCGGAGACCTGACCTCGGTGCCCGACCGGGTCCTGACGCTCCTCCGAGCCCGGCGATGACCGCCGAGCCCTCTCTCGAGCGGGCGGCCGAGCTCCTCGCCGGGCGGGCGGAGCGCCACGCACCGCTTGGAGCCCTCACCACCTACCGCGTGGGTGGGCCGGCTGCCCTCCTCCTACGGGTCGATGACGAAGACGACCTCCGGGCCCTCGCCGAGGTGGTGGTGGCTACCGGCGTCGACGTGCTCGTCGTGGGAAACGGCAGCAACCTGTTGGTGGCCGACGCGGGGTTCGCGGGGTTGGCGGTGGTGCTCGGCGAGCGGTACGCCCAGGTGCACATCGACCACTCCGACGTCGTCGCCGGTGCCGGGGCGCTGCTGCCGGTGGTGGCCCGCCGCAGCGTCACGGCCGGGCTGACCGGGTTCGAGTGGGCCGTCGGCGTGCCGGGATCGATCGGCGGGGCGGTGCGGATGAACGCCGGCGGTCACGGCTCGGACATGGCGGCGAGCCTGGCCGGGGTCCGCGTCATGGACCTCCGCAGCGGGGAGGATGGATGGGTGCCGGCCACCGCTCTCCAGCTCGGGTACCGCAGCTCGTCGGTGACGTCCCACCAGCTGGTGGTCGAGGCACGGCTGTCGCTCCGCCCCGGTGACGTCGCTCGGAGCACTGCCGAGGTGTCCGAGATCGTGGCTTGGCGCCGCGCCCACCAGCCGGGCGGACCCAACGCCGGCTCGGTGTTCACCAACCCGCCCGACGACTCCGCCGGTCGGCTCATCGAGGCCGCCGGTGGCAAGGGGCGCCGTCACGGCACCGCATCGGTCTCGTCCAAGCACGCCAACTTCATCCAGGCCGACGTCGGCGGGCGGGCCGACGACATCCGTGCCCTGATGACCGAGGTGCAGTCGCTCGTCCAGGTCAGTGCCGGTGTCGCGCTCGAGCCCGAGACCCGCCTCGTGGGCTTCCCGGACGACCCTCGACCCGAGGTCGAGGGTTCGGCCTGATGGAGACCTCCACGGGCGACCTGCCGCATCGCGCCGCCCACATCGACCCCCGCATCCGGGCCCGCCGCATCGACGTGCAACGTGGGCTCGGCCGGCAGCGCCTGCAGCGGCTCGTCGACCTCGCCCTGCTCCTGGCGGTGGCCGCAGGCTTCGCCGGAGCGCTGCGCTCGCCCCTGCTCGACGTCGACGCCGTGCGGCTGGAGGGCAACGAGCGCACGCCGGACGAGCTGGTGCTCGAGCGAGCCGGGATCGCCGAAGGCGACCAGCTCGTGGACGTCGATCTGCGGAGCGCGGGGGAGCGGCTGGCGGACCTGCCGTGGGTCGCAGCCGTCCGCCTCCACCGTGGCCTGGACGGCCAGGTCGCGGTCCGCCTGACTGAACGCACGCCGGTGGCGGTGGCCGGTGACGGCGAGGCAGCGGTCCTGGTGGACGCCGAAGGTCGCGTGCTGGCACGGGGCACCGAGGATCCGGCCCTGGCCGCCACCCTCGTCCGCCTCGCCCAGCTGCCTGGCCGACCCGAGCCCGGCCAGTTCCTGCCGGCGACGGCGGCCGCCGGGCTCGAGCTGGCCACCCGTCTCGGCGCCGCCGCACCCGGCCTCGTCATCGACCTCGCCGACGAGCAGTCCCTGGTGGGCACCCTCGGGACCACCGACGTCCGCTTCGGCCCCGCCACCCAGCTCGACGCCAAGGTCCGCTCGTTGCGAACCGTGCTCGACCAGGTCGATCTGACCTGCGCAGCCCGGATCGACGTCCGCGCCCCCGGTAGCCCGGTGTTGACCCGGGAGGAGGGGTGCTCGTAGCCTTGCACCTCGACCTCACCTTCAGGCTGGGCCCTGCAAGGACACCCTCTTGGAGGTAACCAGACCCATGGTCGGCAACCCACAGAACTACCTCGCGGTCATCAAGGTCGTCGGCATCGGCGGTGGCGGCGTCAACGCCGTCAACCGGATGATCGACGCCGGGCTGAAGGGCGTGGAGTTCATCGCCATCAACACCGACGCCCAGGCGCTGCTCATGAGCGACGCCGACGTGAAGCTCGACATCGGGCGCGAGCTCACGAGGGGCCTCGGGGCCGGCTCCGATCCGGAGATCGGTCGCCAGGCCTCCGAGGAGCACCGCGAGGAGATCGAGGAGGTGCTCAAGGGCGCCGACATGGTCTTCATCACCGCCGGCAAGGGCGGCGGCACCGGCACCGGCGGCGCGCCGGTCATCGCCGAGATGGCCAAGAACCTCGGGGCCCTGACCATCGGTGTGGTCACCCGGCCGTTCGCCTTCGAAGGTCGTCGCCGCTCAGTCCAGGCCGAGCAGGGCATCCAACGGCTGAAGGAGAAGGTCGACACCCTCATCGTCATCCCGAACGACCGGCTCATCACCGTGTCGAACGACAAGACGTCGATGCTGAACGCCTTCAAGATGGCCGACGAGGTCCTTCTCCAAGGCGTCCAG
>JBDSUN010000384.1:0-13009 GCA_039927735.1 Acidimicrobiales bacterium
GGTGCCGCTCTCGGCGGAGAGGTGGGCGAAGTGGAACCGGTGGCGGGTGATCTCCTGCTCGGAGCCGAGGGTGGCGGTGATGGTGGCGAGCGAGCCATCGGCGAGCTCCAGGGAGATGGCGGCGCAGTCCTCCACCTCGATGTCGTTCACCCGTGTGCTCACACGTGCGAAGACCTTGGCGGGAGCGCCGGCGATGTAGGTGAGCATGTCGATGGCGTGGACGGCCTGGCTCAGCAGCACGCCGCCGAGCTCCGTCTCCCAGCGGCCGCGCCACGGCACCTCGTAGTACTCGGCCCGGCGACGCCAGGCCACCTCCACCGACGCGGTGTAGGCGGCGCCGGCGATGCCCTGGTCCACCAGCGCCCTCACCTTCTGGAGGCCGTTGCCGAACCGATACTGGAAGATCGGCATGAGGACGCCGTCGCTGGCCGCCTCCGCCTCGGCCAGCCGATCGCAGTCGGCCAGCGAGGCCACCAAGGGCTTCTCGCACACCACGTGCTTGCCGGCCGCCAGCGCGGCGGTGATCTGGGCGAGGTGCAGCGACGGCGGCGTGCAGAGGTCGACGATGTCGACGTCGTCGCGCCCCAGCACCTCGTCGAAGGTGCAGACAGCCGCGCCGGTGCGCTCGGCGGCGGCAGCCGTCTTCGCCTCGTCGAGGTCGGACACGGCCACCACCGAGAACCGATCCTTCATGCGCCGCCAGGACCACACGTGCATCTGCCCGATGCCGAGGCCGACGACGGCCACGCCTCGAGTGGTGGGCTCGGGATCAGGCACGGGTCCTCCGCTTGACGGCCACCAGGAGGGGCCGATCGGGGTGCTCCTTGTAGAGCGGGTCGAGGGGGAAGCAGCCTGACACGAGGCCGTTGCGAGGAGCGGTCGTGCAGTCGCTGAAGGTGCGGCACAGGCGACGGGCGTCGAGGGGCTCGCCGGCCAGCACGTCGGCGGGCAGGTCGGGGTAGCTCAGCGCCATGCGACCGACGCCGACGAGGGCGGCACCACCGTCGCGCACCATCGCCGAGGCCACGTGCGGCAACCACTCCTGGAGGTAGGAGAAGCCCGTGGCGACGACGGTGACCTCGGGCCGGGCGGCGGCGATGGCGGCGGCGCTGTCGAGCAGGCGGGCCACGCCGACCAGCGGGTCCTCGGGCGGCGAGTAGCCGTCGCTGGGCGGGAACCAGGCCGGCCGCTGGGCGTGCGGGCAGTAGTAGGGACTGCCGGCGGTGACGCAGAGCAGGTCGACGCCGAGCAGGTCGACCAGGGCGACCGGGTCGGCGAAGCCCCACGGTCCGTCGACTTCCGCCTCACCGACCCCGTCCGCGCCCGGGCGGTGGGGTGGCAGGTCGAAGGTGCTGAGCCGGACGCCGACGCGGACGCCCTCCGCCCGGACCCGCTCGATGATGGTGCGCATCGTGCGGGAGTTCGCCTCGAGGTCGCCCGGACCCGACAGCAGCTCGTGGAGCAGGTAGCCGTGGCACGCCTTGACGTCCACGAAGTCGAAGCCGGCGTCTCGGGCCAGCCGGGCGGCGGCCACGTAGTCATCGGCGATGCCGTCCAGGTCGGCGTCGGTCAGCACCGGGCCGGTCTTGCGGGCGTCGAGGAGCGGGTCGGCGTGGGCGGGTCGGGGCTCGACGGACCACCGCCCGCTGTGAGTCAGCTGCAGGCTGGTGACCTGGCCGGGGTCGAGGAGCGAGTGGAGCTCGGCCAGGTCCTCGCCCGACGACGGCCCCAGGCAGAGCTGATGCGGGTTGGCCCGACCTTCCGGTCGCACCGCGAAGGCCTCGCCACCCCACACCAGGCCGGCACCGCTCTGGCCGAAGCGCTGCCAGCGGCGGCGCACCAGGTCGGTGGGTCGACCGGCGTCGGTGCCATCCCAGCCCTCCATGGGCAGGACCGCGAAGCGGTTGGCGCACGTCCTCCCGGCCACCTCGATGGGCGCCCGCAGCGCGGCGAGGTCGGGCGGGTCGGCGAAGGGGAGGGTGACGTCGACGTCGGCCAGGTGAGCGAGAAAGGCGTCAGCGCTCTTCAGGGACTTCACCTGGGGGTGGTCCCGTCTCATGCCAGGACCCCCATGGCCCGGGCGATGTCAGCGAGCAGGTCCCGCTCCCAGGCCGGTCGCCTCGGTGCGCCCTCGGGGGTGGCGGCGTGGCTGGCCCAGCCTCGGAGCTGGAGGAACAGCGCCGCGTCGTGGCGGTAGGCGGGCACCGGCGGGCGGAAGGCGGTGGTGCCGAGCCACTGCAGCACGTCGTTCAGGCGGTGGAAGCCGTCGAGGTCGCCCGCGGCCCAGCAGCGGTCGCGGGCGGCGAACTCCTCGGGCGCGAAGGTGGACAGCCCGAGCAGGTAGTCGCTTCCGTACATCACCATGTCGATGGCCAGGTCGTTGCCGGTGAGCACCATGAAGTCGGGCCGCTGCTCGTTGCGCAGGCGCAGCCGATCCCACTCCGCCTGCCGGTCGAGGGACGAGTGCTTGGCGCCGATGCACGGCGGGATGTCGAGGACGGCCCGATAGGTGTCGAGGTCCCAGATCCGTCCGTCCGGGTTGAAGACCGGGGAGAGCTCGAAGCCGAGGAAGCGGTCGGCGCTGGCGGCCAGCTGCTCGTAGGCAGGCACGACCTCGACGACGGCGGCCGACGGGAAGATGATCGGTAGGCCACCCAGGGCCTGCACCGCCTCCAGGTCGGCGGCGTCGAAGGCACCGGCCACGAAGTCCACCCCGAGGGACCGGGTGCGGCTCAGCACCTCGGCCCGCTGCTCGGTGGTGAGCAGGTGCACGAACCCAGTGTCCATGTTCACCGCCGGCCTGAGTCCGGCCGTCGCCGTCCGGCTGACGTGGGCCTCGAAGGAGCTCCAGTCGATCTCGATCGACGAGCGGTGCGGCAGCAGGATGGCCGACATGCCGGTGATGGTCCGCCCCGGCCGGAGCAGGTCAAGCGCCGAATCGGTCACGCCCGGGACCCTACCGACAACGTCTGTGCGGGATTACGTCCGCATACCGGCCGTCTTCCTTCACAGACGTTGGAGGGCTTGGCGGAGATCGGCGAGGAGGTCGTCGGTGTCTTCGATGCCAACGGAGAGGCGGACGAGGTCGCCGGGCACCTCGTTGCCGGTGCCGGCCACCGACATGTGGGTCATGCGGGCTGGATGCTCGATGAGGCTCTCCACCGCGCCGAGGCTCTCGGCCAGCGTGAAGACCTCGGTGTGCCGGCAAAGCTCCAGGGCGGCGGCCTCGCCGCCGGCCAGGCGGAGCGACACCATCCCGCCGAAGGCCGACATCTGCCGAGCGGCCACCTCGTGGCCCGGGTGGGAGGCGAGACCCGGGTAGAGCACCTCGCTGACCGCCGGGTGGCCGGCCAGCATCTCGGCCTCGGCCATGGCGCTCTGGATGTGGCGGGCCATGCGGAGCTGCAGGGTCTTGGCCCCGCGGTGGACGAGATAGCAGTCGAACGGTCCGGGTACGGCGCCTGCGGCGTTCTGCAGGAAGCCGATGCGCTCGGCCAGCTCGTCGTCGCTGGTGGCGACGAAGCCGCCCACGACGTCGCTATGGCCACCGAGGTACTTGGTGGTCGAGTGCACGACCACATCGGCGTGGAGGGCGAGAGGCTGCTGCAGGGCGGGGGTGGCGAAGGTGTTGTCCACCACCACGACGGCGCCGCGCTCGTGGGCGAAGCGGCTGACGGCGGCGATGTCGACGACGTGGAGCCACGGGTTGCTGGGCGTCTCCACCCACACCATGCGGGTGCCGGTTTGCCAGGTGGCCGCCATCGCCTTGAGATCGGTGAGGTCGACGGTGTCGACGGCCAGCCCGGCGGGGGCGTGCACCTGCAGGGCCAGGCGGACGGTGCCGCCGTAGGCGTCGTCGGGGAGGAGCACGTGCTCCCCGGGCGACACGAGGCGGAGCAGGGCGTCCTCGGCGGCCAGGCCCGACGCGAAGGCGAATCCGTGGGCGGCACCCTCCAGCACGGCCAGATGGGTCTCCAGCGCGGTGCGGGTGGGGTTGCCGCTGCGGCTGTACTCGTAGGCCAGAGCCTTGCCGACCGCCTCCTGCTCGAAGGTGGTGGCCAGCGAGATCGGGGGCACCACGGCACCCGTGGCGGCATCGGCCGGGCCGGCCCCGTGAACGGCCCGGGTGCCGAACCCCTTGTCGTCGAGCTGCACCATCAGCGGCGCTCGGCGACGAGGCTGCGCAGGACGTCGGAGCGCGTGATGACGCCGATGGGATGACCGCCATCGAGCACCAGCGCCGCCGCGGCGTGCTCCAGCCGCGTGATGGCGAGGTCGATCGGTTCGCCGATGCCGATGGTGGGGAGAGCCGGGCCCATCACCTCGCCGACCGGTCGATCGAGTGAACGAGGATCGGCCATCGAGGCCTGCAGCAGCTCGCGCTCCGAGACGGCCCCCACCACCTCGGCCAGCACCACCGGTGGCTCGTGCTTCACCACCGGCATCTGGCTCACCTCGTACTCGTGGAGGATCTCGATGGCCTGGCGGACCGTCTCGGCGGGGTGGGTGTGGACGAGCGACGGGAGCGTCGCATCGCGTCCGCGCAAGAGATCGCCGACGGTAGGGCCTGCCGCCCGCAGGAACCCGTGGTCGGCCATCCACCCGTCGTCGAACACCTTGGACAGGTAGCCCCGCCCGGAGTCCGGGATGTGCACCACCACGACGGCATCGGCCGGCAACCCCGCCGCGATCTGGAGGGCGGCGGCGATGGCGGTGCCGCCCGATCCGCCGATGAGCAGGCCCTCCTCCCGGGTGACGCGCCGAGCGGTGCCGAAGCTGGTGGCGTCGCTCACCGCGACGACCTCGTCGATCACCGATGGGTCGTAGGTGGAGGGCCAGAAGTCCTCACCGATGCCCTCCACGAGGTACGGGCGGCCGGTGCCGCCGGAGTACACGGATCCTTCGGGGTCGGCGCCGATGGTGCGGATGGCCGGGTTCTGCTCCTTGAGGAACCGGCCGATCCCGGTGATGGTGCCGCCGGTGCCCACGCCGCAGACGAAGTGGGTGATGCGACCCTTGGTCTGGGCCCAGATCTCTGGACCGGTGGTGTCGTACTGCGACTGTGGGTTGTCCGGGTTGTGGTACTGGTCGGGCTTCCATGCGCCGGGGATCTCGCCGGCCAGCCGGTCGGACACTGAGTAGTAGGACTCCGGGTGGTCGGGGTCGACCGAGGTGGGGCAGACGATCACCTGCGCCCCGTAGGCCCGCAGCTGGGCGATCTTGTCGGAGGCCACCTTGTCGGGGCACACGAAGATGCACTTGTAGCCACGGCGGGCGGCCACGATGGCCAGGCCCACGCCGGTGTTGCCGCTGGTCGGCTCGACGATGGTGCCATCGGGCTGGAGGCGGCCGTCCCGCTCGGCGCTGGTGATCATGGCGAGCGCCGGCCGATCCTTGGACGAGAAGCCGGGGTTGTAGAGCTCGAGCTTGGCCAGCAGGTGGCAGTCGAGCTCGCGGGCGGTGCGGTCGAGGCGCATCATCGGCGTGTTCCCGATGAGGGCGACGAGGTCGTCGGCCACGTCCATGGGTTCTCCGAAGTCGGTGACCCGCTGCGTGGGCACTTCGGCGATCACCACGTCGTCGTCGGTGTGCAGCACGATCGGCAGACCGCGATCGTGGAGCTACCGCGCCACGGGGCCGGCTTCGTCGCCGGCGCCCAGCACGCCGATGCGACGCGGGATGTGGCCACGCAGGTCGGCGAGCAGCGTCAGCAGCGACTGGCCGGGCTGCAGGTGGACCGTGCGACGAGCGCGGGCGGTGAGGCGTGCCGAGGGCTGGGCGTCTCCGACCACCACGAGCAGGTCCACGCCGAGGACGCTACCGGCGTTGCGCCGGCCCCCGACGGCCGTACGCTCCCCCGCCATGGCGACGGCGGGAGACGGACGAGGGCGGCGAGCGGCGACGGTGTTGCGGGAAGGGGACAAGGTCACTCCGCTGGAGCTGTTCTTCGACCTCGTCTTCGTCTTGGCCATCACGCAGTGCACCGCCCTGATGGCCGCCGAGCCCACCTGGACGGGTCTCGCCAAGGGGATGCTCGTGCTCGGGATGCTCTGGTGGGCGTGGGTCGGCTACGCCTGGCTCACCAGCGTCGTCGACCCCGAGGAGGGGATCGTGCGCCTGGTCATGTTCGTCTCCATGGCCGCCCTGCTGGTGGCGTCGCTGTGCGTGCCCGACGCCCTCGGCGACCTCGGCCTCACCTTCGCCATCGCCTATGGCGTGCTGCGGGCCAGCTGGCTGGCGCTGTTCTTCGTGGCCAGTCACGACACCCCGGACCTACGGCACTCGATCTGGATCGCCCTGGTGCCGGGTACCGGCGTCGGGGTGGGCCTGCTGGTGGTGGCCTCGTTCCTCGAGGGCAGCGCCCAGCTGTGGGTGTGGGCGGTGGCCCTCCTGATCGACATGCTCGGCCCCTACCTGAGCGGCTCCGAGGGCTGGAAGCTGGTGCCACGCCACTTCGCCGAGCGCCACGGCCTCATCTTCATCATCGCCTTGGGCGAGTCGATCGTCGCCATCGGCGTCGGGTCCGAGGCGGGCGTGGGCGCCGGCGTCATCACGGCAGCGGTGCTGGGGATGGCCCTGGCGGCGGCCATGTGGTGGGCCTACTTCGACGTGGTCGCCCTCGTGGCCGAGCGTCGCCTCAGTGAGGCACCCGTGGGGCGGGAGCAGAACGAGATGGCGCGCGACTCCTACTCGTTCCTGCACTTCCCGATGGTGGCCGGGGTGGTGCTGATCGCCCTCGGGCTGAAGAAGACGATCGCCCACGTCGACGATCCACTCCGTCCGGAGACAGCGTTCGCCCTCGTCGGCGGCTTGGCCGTCTACCTCCTGGCCCACGTCGCCTTCCGCTATCGCAACATCCGCTCGGTCAACAAGCTGCGCCTAGGGCTGGCGGTGCTGCTGGTCGCCATCATCCCCCTCGGCGACGAGCTCGATGCGCTCCCCACGCTGGCCATCGTCGCCGGGCTGATGTGCGCCCTCATCGCCTACGAGGCCATCCGCTACGCCGAGGGGCGCGATCAGATCCGCCACGCCGGGAGCGCCGGGTGACCTCTAGGCCGTTGCCAGCGGGCCGAGGCGGGCGAGCGGGGCGCTACCAGCCCTTGAAGTCGGGGGCGCGGCGTTCGCTGAAGGCCTTGATGCCCTCGGCCATGTCGGCGGTGGCGGTCACCAGCTCCTGGGCGTAGGCCTCTTCCTCGAAGGCGCTGTGGCGGGAGCTCTCGTGGCTGCGGTTCACGAGCCACTTGGTCATGGCGATGGCCTTGGTCGGCCCGGCGGCGAGGCGACCGGCCAGCTCGTCGACAGTGGCCTGCAGCTCGGCGGCCGGGACCACCCGGTTGGCGATGCCCCACCGCTCGCAGTCAGGCGCCGACAGGTCGTCGCCGAGGAACATGAGCTCCTTGGCCCGCGGCGGGCCGACGATGCGGGGGAGCAGGTAGGCGCCACCGGCGTCGGGGATGATGCCGCGCTTCACGAAGACCTCGATGAGGCGGGCGCCCTCCGCCATCACCACGAGATCGCAGGCCAGCACCAGGTTGGCGCCGCCTCCCGCCGCGGTGCCGTTGACGGCGGCGACGACCGGCTTCTCGCAGTCGAGGATGGAGGCGACGAGCCGTTGCCAGCCACGTCGGATGAGGCGAGAGACATCGCCGAGGGTCCGATCCGGTGCCCCGTCCGGGCGTTCCGGCTGGGGCGGCTGCGCACCGCCCAGGCCGGCGCCCGTGCAGAAGTGACGCTCGCCCGCCCCGGTCAGGACGACGGCTCGTACCCCGAGGGTGGCCGACAGCTCGTCGAACGTGTCGGCGAGGTGGTCGCGCATCTCGCCGGTGAGGGAGTTCCCGGCCTCGGGCCGGTTGATCGTCACCCGAGCGACCCCACCGTCCACCTCCGTGCGGATCAGATCGGTCACGGGGACGTCGTCAGCCATGGCTGGTCACCGTACTCATGGCTGGGTCGAACCCATGAGGTGGTGCAGCACGATCCCATGGGCGACGGCGACGTTGAGCGACGAGGCTGAACCCCGCATGGGGATGGCCAGGGTTGCGTCGGCCAGGTCGCGCAACGCGCGGGCCAGGCCGGTGCGCTCACTGCCGAGGAGCAGCACCGCCGGCCGGGACGCGGTGGCGCTCGGCGCAAGCACGACGTCACCCCCTTCGTCGGTGGCGTAGACGGTGAGCGGTGCGTCCGCGCGCCAGCCCGCCACCCAATCGACCAGCTCCTGGTTGCCGGCCACCGGGACCACGGGCAAGGCGAACAGCGAGCCGACGCTGGCCCGCACGGTCTGCGGGTCGTAGAGGTGAGCGCCGTGGCCGGTCGTCAGCACGGCGGCGGCGCCGAGGGCGTCGGCAGTGCGGATGATGGTGCCGAGGTTGCCTGGCGACGACGGCCGGTCGACCACCACCACGACGCCATCGGCCGGGCGCGGCACGGCGGCCAGATCCGGCGGCGGGATCCGCCCCACCAGCACGATCTCGGGTGCGTTCTGGCGGGCGGTGAGGCGGGCGAACAGGTCGGGCCGAACCTCGATGCGGTCGGGGACGCGGCCGAGCACGTCCGCCGCCCACGACGAGCGCTCGGCCCCTGCTGGCACCAAGGCAGCCCTCAGCGGCCAGCCCGCCACCAGGGCCCGGTCAATGGCCCGGACGCCCTCGATGAGGAACTCGCTGCGCTGCTCGCGCTTGCGTCGATTGTGGAGCAGCGCCTCGAGCAGCTGGAACTCGGCGCTCTCGGACTCGATGCGGGTCACGCCGGCGGAAAGGGCGATCGGCCGTGGCTGGTTCGCTCGGCCGCCTCGCGCCGGCCCTCCCGGAAGGCGGGGTGAGCGATGGCGGCCAGAGCCAGGCCCCGCTGACGCACCGTCTTGCCCTGCAGCTCGGCGGCGTCGTCCGCAGTGAGGTGCTGCGTCATCGCCCGACCAGCCGCGGGGCCAATGCGGTGACCAGCTGGACGACCTCTACGGCACAGGCTGCGAACACCTCGGCGTCGCCACCACCGGGGTCAACGACCTCCTCCCAGTCCTCAAGCTCGACGTCGGCCAGCTCGAGCGTGGCGACGCGCTCGGACAGGGGAGCCGCGTCATCGGGCAGGTCGCGCGCGAGACGTCGCAGGGTGCCGGTCCGCTCGGCGGCCTCAGGGTGGGCTCGGCGCACCCAGTGCACGTGCTCGGGGGCCAAGGCGATCACGAGAGCAGCATGCCCGAGGTCGTCGCCGGTGGCCTGCCGGCTGCGGTGCTTCGGCGCGGCCAGGCCGACGGCATCGAGCGCCGCCTTGGTGCGCCAGCTCATCGGCTGCCCCTCCACCACCAGGGTGCCGGCGGTGGTCACGTGCCAGTCGGGGAGGTGCGTAGCCAACGCGGCGCCCCCCATCACGGAGCGGGCGGCGTTGCCTGTGCAGAGGAACACCACCAGTGCGCTCACGTGACCCGGAGCCGGGCTCGGATCGGTCGGTGATCGGAGCCGAGGTTCGGGAGCACGTCACTGCGGATCACCTCGACGCTGGGCGTGACCAAGAGGTGGTCGATCTGGTGGTCGGGCCGGTGGGCGGGCCAGGTCTTGCCTCGCACCGCCCGCCGCCACCCCGCCGGGGTGAGGGCGGAGATCGTCCACCCCCACATGTTCATGTCGCCGAGGAAGGCGCCGGCGCGGTCGGTGGGCGGCAGGCCTCGTCGCAGGGAGGGCGCCTGCAGCGGGGACCCGTGCTCGAGGTGGCTGAAGTGGGTGGCCACCACCGTGAGGTTGGTGCCGCCGATGTCGAGCTCGGCCTGCAGCAAGACCCTCGACCACGGGTCGAGCGGCAGCTGGGGACGGACCTCGGTGACGCGGGTGGTGCGGATCGGTGGGCGCGAGAGCAGGGCCAGGCACCAGTCGCCGTCACCGTTCCGGCGGGTGGGGTCGGCTCGACCGACGAGGCGCGGCTGGGGCTCCATGACGGCTCGGCCCATCGGCACCGTCACGACCGTGAAGCCGAGGGCGGCGGCCACCTCGTCGTGCTGCGCGACGCCCCCGTCGGGCGCCCAGGCCTCCTGCAGTGCGATCACATCCGCATCGAAGGACCGGCAGGCCTCCACGAGGTCGAAGGCGGGCCAGCCCTCCCGCTTGGAGCCGCGGCCCCACTGCACGTTGAAGGACGCCACGGTCAGCTCGGCCACTGGATCAGCCATCCCCGTCGAGCGCCGCGATGCACGCAGGCAGCTCGGCCAGCGAACCGAGGACGGGGAAGTCGTGGAGATCGGGGTCAGGCTCTGCGTGCTCCAACGCCCAGGTGACCGAGTAGGGGACGTGGACGGCCCGGCCGCCGATGGCCAGCACCGGCAGCACGTCGCTGCGCACCGAGTTCCCGACCATCACGAAGGTGGCCGGATCCACCTCGTGCCGCTCGAGGATCCGACGGTAGGTGGCCTCGTCCTTCTCGGAGACGATCTCAACCCGCCAGAACAGCTCTGCCAGCCCTGAGCGGGCCACCTTCGTCTCCTGGTGCAGGAGGTCGCCCTTGGTCAGCACCATCACCCGGTAGGCGTCCGTGAGCGCGTCGACGGCTTCCCGCACCCCGTCGAGCAGGTCGACGGGGTGGTCGAGCAGCACCTTGCCGAGGTCGAGCACCGACTGCAGGTCTCGCCCCGGGATCCGGCCCTCCGTGACCTCGATGGCCGTTTCGATGAGCGAGAGGGTGAAGGCCTTCACGCCGTAGCCGAACAGCGGGAGGTTTCGTCGTTCGCAATCGAGGAGCCGCTCGTCGAGCGTGGCATCGTCGAGGTCGATGTGGGGACGCACGACGTCGCGAAAGCGGTCCTGGGTGTCGACGAAGAGGTGTTCGCTGTGCCAGAGGGTGTCGTCACCGTCGAGGGCGATGACCTCGATCACCGGCCGGCTCGATCGGCTGCCCACGCCGCCGCCTGGCGACCCAGCTCGGTCGACGGTGCGCGGTCGACGAAGGGCCAGATCTCCTCGGAGATGTGCCGCCAGTTGGCGGTGGCGTGGAGCTGCCCGAAGAGGGCGTAGAGCCCGAGGTTGATGCGTTGGATGATGACGAAGGTCGGCGGGACGTTGGCCGACTTGAGGATCTCGCCGTACGGCCCGCTGTAGTCGAAGAAGCGACGCACCGTCTCCGAGGCGAACTCCGAGGTGATGGTGCGCACCTCGTCCTTCCGCACGAAGTCGTAGAAGTGACCGAAGTAGTCCTGCACCTGCGCCTCGGTGAACGTGTTGCCCGCCTTGAGCATGCCGATGCTCTCGATCAGGCGCCTGTACTCCGTGATGTCCTCGTCCACCACCATCGCCTTCAGCATGTCGGCGATGAGGTCCACCTCGGCCGGCTCGAACCGCTTCACCAGGCCGAAGTCGAGGAAGGTCACCTGGCCGCCGGGACCGAAGAGGTAGTTGCCCGGGTGGGGGTCGCCGTTGAAGGCGTGGAGTCGGTAGAGGCTGCCGAACACGAAGCGGAAGATGGCCTCCGCGGCCAGGTCGCGCTCCTCCTGGCTCCAGCCCTCGACCTCGGCGAAGCGGACACCGTCGCCGAGCTCCGTGGTGAGGACGCGCTCGGCCGACAGGTCGTCCACCACGGCCGGGATGTGGATGAACGGGTGCCCCTCGTAGAAGCGGGCGAACAGCCGTTGGTTGTCGGCCTCCTGGCCGTAGTCGAGCTCTTCGAGGAGCCGCTCGCGCAGCTCGGCCACCAGCGGTTCCGGTTCGAGGCCGGGGAGCATCATCCCCATGGCCCCGAAGAGGAGACCGGCGTTGTCGAGGTCCGCCCTGATGGCGTCGCCCACCCCCGGGTCCTGCACCTTCACGGCGACCGCCCGCCCGTCGTGGGTCATGGCTCGGTGCACCTGCCCGATCGACGCCGCGGCGATGGGCTTCGGGTCCCACTCGGCGAACACGTCCTCGGGGGCGCCGCCCAGCTCCTCGCGCACCACCTGCGCCGCGAGCTCGGCGCTCATCGGCGGGGCGTTGGCCTGCAGCTCGGCGAGGGCTTGCCGCACTGGCTCGGGCAGCCCCTGGTCGAGGTAGCTGGCCATCTGGCCGAGCTTCATCATGGCGCCCTTCATGTTGCCGAGCGCCTCGGCGATGCCCTCGGCGGTCTGAAGCTCGAAGGCGGCGTCGAGCTCGGCCTCCCGCTCGGTCGACGCAAAGACCTTGCGGGCCCGGTGCAGCGCGTACTGGCCCCCGGCCTTGGCCCCCACGCCAGCCATGGCGTTGCGGCGGGCGCGGCGGCTCGACGACGAGATCGGTCCAGCGTCCGGGGTGGCATCACGCCGCTTCTTGGCCTCCTGCACGGCCAGCACCCCGGCAGTGGCGGTCGCCACGATCCCGAGCAGCTTGGCGATCGTCTTGGCCGTGGGCATGGCGGCCGAGGCTACCGATGGCCGCTCGACAGGGTCGATCCCAGTACCTTGCGCAGCGATGGACGACCTGGACTCGATCAACCTGGCCCTGCTCGTGCTTCGATGCGGGCTGGGGGCGGTGATGCTGGCCCACGGCATCAACCACATCTACGGCGGCGGCAAGATCGCCGGCACCGGCCGGTGGTTCGAGACCCTAGGCATGAAGCCCGGCCTCGTCCACGCCTGGCTGGCCAGCATCACCGAGGTGGTCGGCGGCGTCCTGTTGGTGCTCGGCCTGCTCACCCCCTTCGGCGGGGCGGCGATCATCGGCGTGATGCTCGTTGCCGGGATCACCAACCACCGGGGCAACGGGTTCTTCATCTTCCGGCCCGGCGAGGGCTGGGAGTACGTGCTCACGCTGGGCCTGGCCGGCTTCGCCACCGCCGTCCTCGGCGCCGGCGAGTGGTCCCTCGATCACGCCTTCGAGCTGGACGAGGAGCTCGTGGGCACACCGGGCCTCCTCATCGCTCTCGTCGCCGGCGTCGGCGGTGCGGCCGCCGTCCTCGCCCTGGCGTGGCGCCCGACCCCGACGCCCGACGGCGGCTCGGAGTGACCTAGCTAGGTCAGGATCCGGCCGTCGGGCACCACGTCGGCCCCGAAGCGGTGCCGGAAGGCGTCTTCGACGTTGCGGGA
>JBDSUN010000385.1:0-9632 GCA_039927735.1 Acidimicrobiales bacterium
GACAGGCTCCGACGGGCTCCTGGCGCCCGACGGCCAGGCAGGCTCCGAGCCGAGCGCCGTGCCAACCCCTGGCGACGGCGCCCTCCCGACCTTCCGGGGCCTGGCCGCCCGCTCTGCGCTCTTCGGCCTCGGCGGCGTCGCCCAGAAGGTCGTCGGGGTGCTCCTCATCCCGCTGATCACGCGCTCGTTGTCCACCACGGCGTTCGGCCGGCTCGAGGTCCTCTCGACTCTCATCACCACCGTCACGAGCATCGCCGTCCTGGGCCTCGACATCGTGGCGACGCGGCAGTGGGTCGACCACGACGGGCCTGGCCGTCAGCGCATGTTCGGCAGCTGGCTCGGGCTCTCGATCCTCGTCGGCGGCGGCCTAGCCCTGGTCGGGTTCGCCGCAGCCGCGCCGCTCAGCCGGCTCGTCTTCGGGACGGAGGACCTTGCGGCGGGGGTGCGGCTCGCCGGACTGTGCGCGTTCGTGAACCTCCTGTCCGTCGTCGGGCTCACCGCGCTGCGGAACGAGGCGCGGTCCGGCACGTACGCCGTGGTCGCGGTTGCCACCGTCGTCACGAACGCCGTCCTGTCGGGCGTCCTAGCATGGCGGTTGAAGAGCGTCGAGGGGGTGCTGCTGGGCCTCACTTTGGCGACCGCCTTGGGCGCGACGATGGCGCTCCTGTTCGCCCGCCACCTGGTGTGCCACCGTCCATCTCTGACCACCGCCCGCACGCTGCTGGTGGTGACCGCACCGCTGGTCCCTGGGCTCCTCCTCACCTCCGGGGGTGATCTCGCGAGCCGATTCGTGTTGCTCGGGCAAGCCGGCGCGACCGAGGTCGGCTTCTACTCGATCGCCATCCGCTTCACGGCCGTCGGATTGCTGGTGCACACGGGGTTCCAGCTCGCATGGCAGCCGCGCGCCTATGCGATCTCGGCCCGGCCGGGCGGTCGACGGCGACTGGGTGACGACGCCGCGTCGATCACCGTGATCCTCGCGGCCGTGACGGTAGCGCTGGCCTGCACCAGCCCGGAGCTGCTCCGGGTGCTGGCCGGCCATCGCTACGACGACGCGCTCGGCGCGGTCGGGCTCGGGCTGCTGGTGCCCTTAGCGACCCTCGCGTTCACGATCGCGACGACCCCGCTCGTCATCGCCAATCGCCTGCGGGCCATGGGGCTCGCCGCCGCTGTCGCCGCACTGGTCTCCTTGGCGACGACGACGCTCCTTGCAGCCGATCACGGCGCCGCGGGGGCCATGGTCGCCCTCTCGGTCGGGCAGCTCACCGGGGCGGTCCTCGCGCTGCGCATGACACGCGGCGAGACGTCCACGCTGCAATTCGGCGCTTGGCGGTGGTGCTTGCTCGCCCTGACCGCAGCTATCGTCGCAGTGACGGTGACGGTGCCCGGGGGCGGCGCCGGCCCGCTGCAACGGGCGGTGGCGCTGACGGGCTACGCCGGGATCGTCGTCGCGCTGGAGCCGGCGCTGGTGCGCTCAGGGCTCCGTCGGCTCGTCGAGCTTCGCTCGCCGCAACGCCGCTGAGACCTCGGTGACGTAGCGGGGGCCGGCGGCCTCAGCGGCGTGGTGCTCGGCGATCCACCGCCGACCCGCATCCCCGAGCGAGCGGCGCCGACCGGGATCGAGGAGGCGCTCGAGGGCATCGGCGATCTCCTTCGGCTCGAAGGCCGACACCACGGGATGACCTCCCGGGTACAGGTCGGACATCGACGGCTCGTCGATGTAGGAGAGCACGGGGCGGCCCATGGCCAGGCCTTCGAGCGCCACTGTGCCGAACCACCCGGACGCGAACTCAACGGCAACCACGTCGGAATTCCTGTAGAGCTCGGCCATCTGGGGTCGTGTGAAGCTCTGCGACCCCGGCGGTCGGGCCCAGAGCACCTCCTCGTGCAGGTCCAGGTCGTCGATCAGCTGGCGCGCCATGGCCACGTCTCGCGAGACGGACGAGTCGATCAGCACGAGTAGCACCCGCAGGCCGAGGCGGCGGCGACGCAGCTCGTCAATCCCCCGGATCAGTCGGTCGTTGCCCTTCCACTGCCCCGAGCGGCGAGCGACCGTTCCGTCATCGATCAGCATCCTCGACGGGTGGAGGACCACGAGCTCGCTGTCGGCCATCCGCTGGAGGACCGGAGCCAGGGCGGGGTCCCCAGCCCCCGCGCGCTCGCCCACCAGCCCAGCGCCGACGATGAGGGGAAGATAGGCCGAGGACACGGGCGGCCGCTCGAGGTGCAGACGGGCGATGGCCTCCTTGAACGGGGCGAATGGCTGGACCCAGATCCGCTGAGCCCGTCGTGCGGCGCGTCGCTGCCACAGTGCAAGGGGGTAGGCCGCAAGGCGGCGACCCCGGCTCGGATAGGTGCCTCGGAACGCCCAGGGGAACGGCGTCGCCGTGAGGTCGTGACCGCTCACCCACCAGCACCACGGCCGCCCCGACCACTGGGCGTACATCGGCCCGGTGCCGCTGACCAGGACGAGGTCGTAGGCCCGGAGGGCGCTGACCACAGGCGCCCGCCACGGCACCAGGGCCGACCAGCCGGGGAACCAGTGCCCACGCCTGATCCACGGGGCCGCAGCGAGCCTGGCGTCGACGTTCTCCGGACGGCTCACCTGCGGCGCATCGTCCCCGACGAACAGCTCCGCGGCGATCCCGTGCGAGCGCAAGGCGAGCGCCACGGGCAGGAGGCAGTTCGCGACGTTGCCGACGAGCGCGACCCGGTGACCGGGGAGCTCAGGTGTCGCCGTCATCGAACATGAGCCTCGCCCGATCGCCGTCCACCTCGACGTGGCCGACGACCCGAGCGGGGGTGCCGAACGCGATCGAACGCGCCGGGATCGACCGGTTCACAAGGCTGTTCGCACCAACGACGCACTGATCACCGATCTCCACCCCGGCGACCACCAAGCTGAGAGCACCCAGGTGGCAGCCGTCGCCGATCCGCACGGCCCCCGTGTGCTGCGGTGCCCTTCCGAGGGTGAGCGCTCGTTCGACGGTGTCGTGCGTGTACACCTGCGCGCCAGCCGAGACCGAGCACCAGCGGCCGATCGCGATGCCTCCGCCAGAGCCATCGAGCAGGACGTTGGGACCGATCCAAGAGAAGTCCCCGACCTCCACCGCGCCGAGGACCACGGCGCTGGCGTAGATGCTCGCGTCTGGTCCGAAGCCGAGCCGTCGAGCTCGGTCCCACCGGTCGATGAGGGCATCCTGGAACGGGAGGCTCCGATTCCAGGTGGTGCGCAGCTCGCCATCCAGCTCGTCGTACAGCGCACGCAGGGACACCGCCAGCTCGGGATCCGCTCGCTCGTTCATGACCGTCCGATCGCCTTCGCCAGCGCTGCCAGCACGTCGTCGACGGTCGCCTCTGGCATCCCTGGGCTCAGCGGGAGGGTGAGCGACCGCTGCTGGCGATCGTGGCTCTGCGGTAGGTCGCCGGCCGCGTACCCCAAGTGGGCGAAGGCCGGCTGTGCGTGCATAGCGTAGGTGCCGAGCGTGGCCTCGACGCCGGCCGAGCGGAGGTCGGCGACCACGCTATCCCGTCGGTCCAGCAGCACCACGAAGGACTGGTACGACCAGTCCTCACAGGCAGCCGGGCGGATCAACGTGATCTCGTCCCACCCCGAGAGCTCCGCCTCGTAGCGAGCCGCCGTCCGCTGGCGGTCACGCCGGATGTCATCGAGCCGGGCCAGCTGCGGGAGCCCAAGGACCGCCTGCACCTCGCTCATCCTGAAGTTGAACCCGTGGTCCATGAACTCGAGGCCGACGGCCGGGCCCGGTCGACCCCCGTGCGAACGCAGCCGGCGGAGGCGATCAGCGAGGCCCGCGTCGTCGGTAGTCACAGCACCGCCCTCACCGGTGGTCACGACCTTGCGCGGGTGGAAGCTGAAGCAACCCGGGACACCGGGGTGCCCACCGCAGCGAACACCGTCGGCCGAGGACCCCAGCGCGCAGGCCGCGTCCTCGATGACCGCCAACCCGTGCGCCTCGGCCAGGGCGAGGAGCGGCTCGCTGATCGCCGGCTGTCCGAACGGGTCGACGACCAGCAGCGCCTTCGTGCGATCGGTGACGAGCGACGCAGCATGGTCGATGTCGAGCACGAAGCCATCCGGCCCGCAGTCGACCAGTACTGGACGGGCCCCGGCGTCGACCACCACGTTGCCGGTGGCCGGGAACGTGAAGTCCGAGACGAGGACCTCGTCACCCGCCCCGACATCGAGCGACGCGAGGACGAGCCGCATCGCCGTCGTCGCCGACGTGACGGCCACGGCATGCTCGACGCCCACGGCCGCTGCGACCGCGTCCTCGAACCGCTTCAGGTAGGGACCGAGCGTGAGGCGGCCCGACTCGAGGACCGCACGGAGGTCGGCTTCCACCTCCTCGAACGCCAGGCTCGGCGAGATGATGGGGATCACGAGGTGCCCTCGCCGTGCCCGAGGTACCAGGCGACCGTCTCGGCGAGACCCTCCTCGAGGGAGGTCGTCGCGATGGGTCCGATGGCCGCCTCGGCCAGCGCGACGTCGGCGCAGTGCCGGCGAACGTCGGCCGGTCTGGCCGGCGCTCGCTCGATCGGACCGGTCCAGCCAGCCAGCGCCGCGACGGTCGTCACCAGCTCACCGATCGGCGTCTCGTGCCCGCTGCCGAGGTTCCACACCGAACCCGGCGGCCCGACCGCGTCGGCGGTCCTCAGGAGGGCGTCGACCGTGTCCCGGACGAAGAGGAAGTCGCGCGTCTGAAGCCCGTCACCAGCAATCACCGGGGGTTGACCGGCCAGGATCCGACCGACGGTGATCGGGACCACGGCGGCGAAGTCACGCATGTTCTGACGAGGGCCGTAGTTGTTGAACGGCCGCACGGTCACCGCATCGAGCTCGAACATCCGCACGTAGGAGGCGACGGCCAGGTCGGCCGCGGCCTTCCCGGCCGCGTATGTCGTCTCCGCGTTCAGCGGGTGGGCCTCCGACATCGGCACGGTCTGCGCCGTGCCGTAGACCTCCGAGCTGGACAGGTGCACCAGGCGGTCGAAGGCACCCTGGCGCTGCAGCTCGCACAGAGCGAGAGCGATGTCGAGGTTCACCCGACACGCCCCGCTCGGGTTGAGGAACGAGTACAGGAGCGCCTTGGTCGCGAGGTTGAACACGACGGTCGGTCGCTCCCGCCGCACGATCTCGGCCATGGCTCCCTGGTCGCCGGCGTCGTCCCGGTAGAGCACCAGGCGGTCGCCTCCGATGCCTCGAGCGGGACGCAGGTTCGCCTCGGTGCCGAGGAACAGGTTGTCGACCACGACGACCCGTTCTGCCCCGCGCACGAGCAGCGCCTCGACGAGGTGACCGCCGATGAACCCGGCCCCACCGGTCACGAGGATGCGCCCGTCCACAACGCTCACCCGCCGGCCTCGAGCGAGGCCTGGATCGTCCACACCAACCGCATCGCGGCCAAGGCATCGTCGGCCGACACGCGGGGCGGCGCCAGCCCCCTTGCAACGTCGACGAAGTGCGCCAGCTCGACGGCAAGCGGTTCCACTCGCCGGACAGACACCCGCTCGGTGCCCACGTCGAGCACGTAGCGCTCCTCGTCCGTCGTCTCGGCCGGGACCACGCCCAACCTCCCCTGGCGATAGATGAGCAGCTCCTGGCTCGGGTAGTCGACGGTGAAGAACCGCTGGTCCGTGGTGACCTGGAGCGTTCGAACCGTGTTCTGCGTGATCCGGCTGGCCGTGAGGCTGGCGATTGCGCCACCTGCGAAGGTGAGAACGGCGGTCACGAAGTCCTGCCCCGAGGTGGCGTTCCCGCGGGCGCACCGGGCGACGACGTCGACCACGGGCTGGCGCACCAGGTCCAGCACGATGTCGATGTCGTGCACCATGAGGTCGGTCACGACGTCCACGTCGGTGATGCGGCCGCTCACGGCGCTCATGCGGCGGGCATCGACGGCGAGCACCTCGTGCGATCCGGACAGGATCGTGCGGAGCTGCCCGACGGCCGGATTGAAGCGCTCGATGTGCCCCACGAGGACAGCGGCGCTCCCCGCCTCTGCGGCGGCCATGACCATCGCCGCTTCGTCCTCAGAGGTCACGAACGGCTTCTCGATCATGCACGGGAGACCGCCGCGCAGGAGCGGGGTGGCCGTCGTGGCGTGCGCCGAGGACGGGACGGCGACCGTCGCCGCATCTGCCCGCGCCAGCACGTCGTCGAGCGATCGGAGCACGTCGCACCCGTGGAGGGCGCTGATCGCCTCGGCGCGCGCATCCGAGGCATCCAGCACACCGACCAGCTGCACGCCCTTCGTGGCGGCGAGCACGCGCGCGTGGTTGGCGCCCATCTCGCCAGCACCGACGACGGCGACCTTGAGCTCATCCACCCGTCGCACCGCCGTCTTGGGACGAGCGCTCAACGCGCCGGCCAGCGCGGTCGACCCAGCCGATCTGACGAGCCGGACTCCCGACGACCAGCGCCCACGGAGCGACGTCGGCGGTGACGACCGAGCCGGCGCCGACCATGCAGCCCTCGCCCAGCACGATCCCGCACACGATGGTCGCGTTGGCGCCGATGCTGACATGGTCCTCTACCACGGTCGGGACGATGGTCCAGTCGTCGCCCGGAGTCGCGCGCGGGTGGAGGTCGTTGGTGAAGGTCACGTGCGGGCCCAGGAACACGTGGTCCCCGCAGGTCACCCCGGCGTACACCGAAACGCCGTTCTGGACCTTGCACCCCGCACCCAGCTCGACGCCGCGATCGACGTAGACGCCCTGACCCAGCTTCGTGCCGGCGCCGAGGGTGGCTCCCTCTCGAACGCGCGTCCAGTTCCACACCGACGTCCCCGGCCCCAGGGTGGCCGATGCGTCCACGTCCGCCGTGGGGTGGATGAACGGCGTCGTCACGCGGTCCCCGTCGCCGACCGCACCGCGTCCAGCACGCGGTCCTGATCCACCTCGGACAGGTACGGGTGCATGGGGAGGCTCAGCACCTCGCGGGAGGCCGACCGGGCCTCGGGCAGGTCGCCGAGGGTGGCCGCTCCGGCGAAGGCGGGTTGGTCCGCCAGCGTGCTCCGATAGTGCACCGCAGTCGAGATCCCCCGCGCGTCCAGGGCGGACGCCACGGCGTCCCTCCCGGCCAGCCGGATCGTGTACTGCGCCCACGTCGACTGCACACCATGGTGCACGACCGGTGTCTGGACGCCGTGACGGCCGAGCACCTCCGTGTAGCGGCGAGCGATGCGTTCCCGAGCCTCGAGTTCGGCGTCGAAGATCGCGAGCTTCTCGAGGAGCACCGCAGCCTGGATGGCGTCGAGGCGGCTGTTGGTCCCCACCCGGGCGTTGTCGTAGCGGTCCGTACCGGCGCCATGGTTCCGCAGCGATCGCAGCACCTCGGCGTGGTCGCCGGACGGACAGAAGACGGCACCGCCGTCGCCGTAAGCACCCAGTGGCTTGGATGGGAAGAAGCTCGTCGTCGCCAGGGCTCCGATCGACCCAGCCGATCCGCCGGGCGAGACCGCGCCGCAGCTCTGCGCGGCATCGGTAAGGACCCACCAACCGTGCTCGGCCGCGACGCGCTGCAGCTCGGGCCGATCGGCCGGGTGGCCGAAGAGGTCGACCGCCACCACGCCGACCGGCTGCGGGCCATCGAGCGAACCCAGATGCGCCTCTACGGACCCCGCGTCGAGGTTGAAGGTGTCGGCCCGGATGTCAGCGAAGACCGGCTCAGCGCCCACCAGCACAACGGCCTCCGCCGTGGCCGCAAACGTGAAGGCGGGCACGACGACGCGGTCACCGGGCCGGACGCCCAGCGCCCGCAGCGACAGCACCAGCGCATCTGTCCCATTGGCACAGGCGACCACCTCAGCCGCACCCGTCCGCGTTGCCAGCGCCTGCTCGAGGGCGGCGACCTCTGGCCCGAAGACGAACTGTTGGTGGTCGAGCACGCCGTCGATCGCACTCGCGATCCGCGCCCCGAGAACGACGGCCTGCGCGCGCAGGTCGACCATGGAGATCCGAGGTTCGGTCACGGCGCGCTGACGAGGCCCTTCCAGATGCCGGTGGTCCACCCGACGGTGACCATGAGCAACGCGATCATGGCGTGGAACCGGGCTCCGAGCGCGGACGGTCCCGGGGGCGCTCCACCCTCCTCCAGCCCCACGATGCCCACCACCGCCGCTGTGGCGACCGCTCGTCGCGGTGCGAGCACCGCAATCGCTGCGGCGGCCAGCGGGGCGGCGAGGATCGCCGCCTGGCGCGGCTGCGGGCGATCACCGGTCGCGCGCCAGTACCGGACCTTCCCCTCCCCGAAGCGCCGATACTGGGTCCAGACCTCGCGATGGGTCTGCCGGGGCAGGTAGGACGACTGAAGCCGAGCGTCGAACCACACGAAGCCACGGGTCGCCATCCGCCGGTTCAGCTCGAAGTCCTGGTTCGAGAGCATCTCCTCGTTCCACCCGCCGACCGCAATGAGGTCAGCGACGCGGAAGGCCCCGAGGTAGACGGTGTCAGCGGCCTGGCTCTCCGCCGCCGCCCGGTAGGGCGATCCGCCCATGGCCCATCGGTTGTTCAGGGCCCTCGCAATGCCCTGCGACCGTGCGCTGCGATCTCGCGCAACAGCGACCTGGGCCCCACCGACCACTGCCACATCGTCGCGCTCCTCCAGCAGCGCCCGGCAGGTCGAGACGTAGTGGGGCTCGATGCGAGTGCGGGCGTCGACACGGCAGAGGATCGACCCGACCGCCACGGCCAGGCCGGCGTTGAGGTTGCTCGGAGTCGTGCCCTGCTCGTTGACCACGATCTCGTGCGTGAGGCCGGGCACCGCGCCGAGGACCGCCCGAGCGAGCTCGCCGGTGCCGTCCGTGGAGCCCCCGTCTACGACGACGATCTGCAGGTCGGCCGCTGGGTGGTCCTGGTCGAGGACCGCGGCCAGACAGCCACGGAGGTCCGCCACCTCGTTGCGAGCCGGGATGAGGACCGTGACGCTGGGACGGGGGCTCACCGACCGCGACCCTCGTCGCCGCCGAAGACCGAGCGAACGGTGCGACCGACGATCCGGATGTCCGTGCGGACGCTCTGGTGGCGGAGGTACCAGAACTCGTACTGAAGCTTCTCGAGGGCGTCGCTCTCGTTGCCGGCATAGCCGTACTTCACCTGCGCCCACCCGGTGAGGCCAGGACGCACGAGGTGACGGAGCCCATAGAAAGGCAGCTTCTCCTCGAGCTCGGAGACGTAGTGCGGCTGCTCCGGGCGAGGGCCGACGACGCCCAGCTCGCCCTTGAGGATGTTGACGACCTGGGGGAGCTCGTCGAGATGGCTCTTGCGCAGCACGCGACCCAGCGGCGTGATGCGGGGGTCGTCCTCCGCGGTCCACTCGTCGACGAGATCCCCGGAGGGTCGGGGTGCCATCGTCCGGAACTTCAGGATGGTGAACGTCGCCCCGCCCTTTCCGACGCGTTCCTGGCGGTAGAAGAGCGGGCCTCGGCTGCCGGCGAGGTTGCCGAGCCACACGAATGGGATGGAGACGAGCAGCACGAGCCCACCGGCCAACGCCAGCGGGATGTCGAGCAGGCGTTTGGTCCGGCCGTAGGAGGTGCGGTGGAGCTCGCCGATGTCGAAGAGCATCGAGGCGCGCTCGAGCTCGGAGATCGGCAGCTTGCCGAGCCACT
>JBDSUN010000386.1:0-5252 GCA_039927735.1 Acidimicrobiales bacterium
CGTCGGCGTGGCGGGACAGCGCCCAGAAGTCGCCGTCGTCGTTGCGGTAGACGGGCGCCTCATCTCGCAGGCGGGCGTAGGTGGGATACGGGTCCTCATGGATCTCGTAGAGGTAGGGGCTGTAGACGAGCTCGGTGGTCGTCATCGCGTCTGCCTCACCAGCAGCCCCGCCACCTCGTCCATGCGATCGGCCAGGTCGGCGTAGCTGAAGTACCCCATCCCGGCCTGGAGGAGGGCTCCGGCAAGGGCCAGGTTCAGGGCTCGCAGAACAGCGGGGTCGGGGGCGTCGCCAAGGGCGATGGAGAGGTGGTCGTTGAAGGCCGCCCCGATCCGGTTGCGGAGACGCTGCACGTCCGGGTCAGCGGCGAGGATGGCGGTGGTGGAGGCGGCGGCCAGCTCCGGCTCGGCCGCGATCAGCTGGGCCAGCTCCCGCAGCGCCGCAACCACGCGAGTGCGGGCGGAGCGACGGCCGTCGACCGGCGCCGGCGACAGCGTCTGCAGGCGCCGCCAGAACACCTCGGCCACCAGATGGTCCTTGGAGGCGAAGTAGGTGTAGGCCGTGGCCGGTGCGACGCCGGCCCGGCGAGCCGCGTTGCGCACCGTGAGGCCGTCGTAGCCGTTGACCCGGAGCTCGGCGATGGTCGCCTCGACGACCGCGTCGACGCGGTCGGTGCGGCCCCCCGTCAGGGCCCGCCGCACCGGGAAAGACGTCGACGCGCCGGACATGTGTCCAGACACTAGTCTGGACCGATGAGCGACGGCAACGCTTACCTTCACGACCGCCCCGACTACTCGGGCCCCTTCGATCCCGACTTCCGCTACGAGGATCTGTCGAAGGAGGCCCTCGTGCGGCTCGTGCGGGAGTACGCCCTCACCGTCCACCTGCTCGACCGCTCGATGTGCGCGGCCATCGGGATGAGGTACGGCCAAGAGGTGGTGGAGGAGCTCGCCATCGAGGAGTGGCGGGGCGCCTCCCCCATCTACGGCGACCGACTTCGCCAGATCATGGCAATCGAGGGCGACGGGGTGGAGGCCATCTTCAAGGTCCTGCAGCTCGACCCCGGGTTTCCGCAGCACTACATGGACGTCCGCTACGAGGTCGTCGACGACCACCACGGCTTCTTCGAGCTGCGCTCCTGCGGCGCCCTGATGGACGTCGAGCCCTGGGGGGAGCGGGCCATCACCGGCATGTGCCACACCATCGAAGACGCCACCTTCGATCCCACCGCCCAAGCCGTGAACCCGAAGGCTCACATCACCCACGTCCACCGGCCGCCCCGCGTGCCGGCCGACCGGGTGCCGCACTGTCGCTGGGAGGTCACCATCGACGATGCCAACGAGACGCTCAACGAGCCCCCCATCACCACGATGACGCGTGGCACGACAGCGGCGAGGTTCCAGTTCCCGCCGATGCGCGACGGCACCCCGCACCTCCCGGCATCAACGACCGGCGTCCAGATCGGCTAGCGGCTCTTCTCGGCCTTGGCGATGAGCGTCTCCACCGCACTGTTCATCTTGGCGCCGCTCGGCCAGCCGGCGTAGTGGGTGAGGAAGATGACGATCTCTCGCAGTTCATCGGTGGTGAGCTCCTCGTTGCCGAGAGCCGCCTCGAGCTGGAGGCCCAGGACGTCGTCCAGCCCCCGACCCACGAGCAGGCCGATGAGCAGAAGTCGACGATCTCGATACGAGAGCCCGTCGCGCTCCCAGATCTCGGCGAAGAGGTGCTCCACCGTGTACCCGAAGAAGTCACCCGGTCCGTCGCCGACCTCAGGCCAGCCGTAGACGGAGGCCATGACCTCGAGGCCGCGCTGCCGCTTCTGGGGATCGCTGTCCATCACGTCTCCGATCGGATGCCAGGAAGGCGCCGGTCCGCGAGGAGCGCGGCGTACGCCATGCCGAGGAACAGCGCCGCAACGAGGGCGCAGCGAAACAGGGCCACGGCATACCCGTGCACCTGGACGTTCATGAAGGGGTAGGCGTAGTAGTCGTTCCCGTTCACGTCCTGCACGAAGGAGCCGCGCACCAGCGCGAACCCCAGCCACGCCACCGGGGGGAGCGCGGCCAGCCGCACCACCCGACCGTCGAGGGCACCGCGGGGGCCAAACACCAGCCACCCGATGACCACGAGGAGCGGAGACAGCGTGTGGAGGATGGTGTCGGCCACGAGATCCCAGCCGGTCAGCTCCTGCAGGTCAGCCAGGGCCAGGTGGAAGACGATGCCGGTGACGAGTATGCAGAGCATCGCCACCAGCCGCATGACCCGGAAGGCCGTGGACGCTCGCAACGGGTCCGCGGCGAGCATGGCGTGAGTGACGGCGACGGCGACGTTCGACTGCACGGTGAAGAAGCAGAAGAAGTTCACGATGCGACCCTGGGGGGTTCCGAACGCTCCGCCGGTAGCGGTAACGCTCAGGAGGAGCTGCAGGACCAGCCCTGCGGACACCAGAGCTGCCACGCCGCCGAAGTAGCGCTTGGCGTTGGTGGCGTCGTCCATGCCGAGGACGTTACGGCGCGCACTCCGCACCGGTGGCCGTAGCGGTGGCCCGGGCGCTGGGTCAGCAGCGCCCCCCCGGTCGATGACGCGCGACCGACGCCTGCCTTCGGGGAAGCACCCGAGACGCCGTCCCGCACCGTCGACACCGATGTCTGGTACCCGGCCGCAGGGGACCCGGCCGCAGCATCGACCGCCGATGCCGAGGCCGCGAAGGGGCCCTTTTCCGTTGATCGTGTTCGACCACGGTCAGCAGGGCGATCCCCAGCAGTGCACGCTGGCGTTCGAGATGTGGACGGCGCGCCGGCTACGTGGTCACCGCACCCCGACACCCGCTCACCGTCATCGGAGGCCCCGGCGGCCACTTCGCAGACGACATCGCAGGAGAGGTCGGCGGCCTCGCCGACTTCGATCACGTGGTCGCTGGACACTCCTCGGGCGCAGTCGTCGCCTATGGGACCGGCTTCAACACCTGCTGCGACGATGGAACCGCCGACGAGTTCCCCATCGCCGATGCGCAAGCGGAGTTCGACGGGCGGAGGCACCCAAGTGGTTCCTCACCATCGACGGCGGAAACCACTCCGAGGACTTTCGCATCAGACCGCTGGCGGAGATCGCGGCCCAAGCTGCCCTCCAGTTCTTCGAGCTCACGCTCAAGGACCGCACCGCCGGCCGTGACGCCCTGGCCCAGACGCCAAGCATCCAAGCCGTCCCCGCCTGAGCACCATCTGCGCCATCGCTTTCCGTGCTCGAGGACAAGCTCTACCGATCGTGTCTTGCTTGGTTGGTGGAGACGATGGGACTCGAACCCACGACCCCCTGCTTGCAAAGCAGGTGCTCTAGCCAGCTGAGCTACGCCCCCGGGGCCTGTACAAAGACCTGATCGGAAACCCCATACCGGGATGGCCGACCGAGTTGGGCGAGTGTAGCGATGGCCCTCATGAGGTCAGCCAGCCCGGGAGGCCGAGCCTGGGAGCTGCAGGCTGCACGCCCACCGCGGCCCCGATGCCGAGCGCAACACGTCGGCGTCGTCTCGACCCACGAGACCGTCGAGCTGGTGGGAGTGGAGCACCGCCACGCGGGCCCGCACCTGTGACGGAGCGCGTCACACGAGACGCCTCTGGGCTGGATCTGTGACACGTCGGTCCGCCGGTGCATAGGAGAGGGTCGTGCGCCCTCACCTGCTGAGCAACGCCCGACGGCACGTACGCCACCTGATCCAAGGAGAACTGATGCGCACCTCGTTCAAGCGAACCCTCGTGGCCGGAGCCACCTCCGGCCTGCTGCTCGCCTCGCTGACCGGCACCGCCGGCGCATGGGGCGAGCGGGACAGCTATGGCGGTGACAGCCAGCGCGGCCAAGCCAGCTCCTACATCAACCCCGACACCGGAGCGGCCACCGCCAACCCCGACGTCGACCCGGGGTCGAGCTGCTTCGCCCCCGACCAGTACGACCGCCAGGCCTTCTCGCCGGCAGGCACCACAACCCGAAACGTCCACAACGACGCCTGCTTCCTCGGGCGGGACGGCCAGAAGCTCGACGGGCCCGCCTCCTTCGAGTCCAGCGGCGTGGGCTTCATCAGCGCCTGCCCCGACCCCGACAACGCCGGCCCGAAGGTCGCGGTGCTCAGCGACCGCAACGGTGACGAACGCAACGACCTCTGCTTCCAGAGCGGCTACCAGCAGAAGGGCGTCGCCGGCGACCTCGAGTTCCACGCCCGCCTCAACAACAACACCGGCATGGCCGGAGCTCAGTACGTCACGTGGTGCTCGGACAGCGACCGTGACGGCTGCGGCGACGAGTGGAACCGTTCCAGCATCCAAATCGACTGGAGCGCCGACGGGACGGCCACCTACAGCAGCGGCGACCGCTACTCGTCGTATCGCTAGCACGGTCATCCTGCGGACCGACGCCGCAGCCGTGACCCCTGGGGTTGCGGCTGCGGCGTCGACTTCCCGATCTCCTCGTCCGCGGTGGGACTTGGCCCCGTACCTTCGGGGGAAGCGCTCCGAGAGAGCCACGGCCCCTCATGCGGGCCAGGACAGCAGGGACGTCGAGCGTGCAAGAAGCAGACCGGGGTCGCCCCGCTGAAGATCACACCGACCTCCGAGCCCTGGTCGGGCGGGCCGTGCGAGCCGACCGGGATGCGTGGGAGCACCTCTATCGTCGCCGCTACAGCCGACTCTTCGCCTACGCCCGGCGCAGACTCACCTCAGACACCGCAGCCGAAGACGCCGTCAGCGAGACCATGCTCAGAGCCCTCGATCGTGTCCACACCTTCACCTGGCAAGGAGCCGGGTTCGATGCGTGGCTCTACGGGATCCTCCGCAACGTCGTCCTTGAGTCCTACCGCCGCGACGGGCGGACCCGATCGCTCGGCGAGACGGTCGACCTGGCCGCCGAGGGCGACGACCCCCTCGAGGGCGTCGTCCAACGGGATCGCCAGACCGAGGTCCGCACGGCCTTCGGGCGCCTGTCCCAGGACGACCAGGATCTGCTCGAGCTCCGGGTGGTGGCCGGTCTCAGCGCTGAGGGCATCGCCGAGATCACCGACCGCAGCCCCGGCGCCGTGCGGATGGCCCAGTCCCGAGCCTTGGGCCGGCTCCGAACCCACTACGAGGCGGTGAGCCATGACGACCGATGACGAGCTGCTGCACAGCCTCTCCGAGGCCCTCGCGCCCGAGGACCGTCAGCCTCCTCAGGACCGCGTCGCAGCGCTTCGCGCCGCGGTCGCCGATCGCCAGACCCTGGCCGTCTCAGC
>JBDSUN010000387.1:0-10190 GCA_039927735.1 Acidimicrobiales bacterium
GCCCGAGCGAACAGCGTCGGCGCCCGCAGCTCGTGATGTCCTCGATCCGACCCACCATCATCCGACCCACCGCGTAGTCGAGTCAGGTGGCGAGACGGCGGCGGAGCTCGACGTGGACGGCCGCGCCCACGATGGCTTCGAGCTCGTCGCCGAGGGACTCGAGGACGGTGGTGTCGCCCACGTAGGCCCGCTCCCCTTCGGTGCAGCACCACGACATCGTCTCGCCCTCGGGACCCCAATCGCCTCGCGCCCACCGACGGAGGGTGGCCACCTCGGTGTCTTCGGGCCCGTCCTCCCAGTCGACCTTGATGGGGAGCTGCCAGCACACCGAGGGCTTCCACTCGTGGGGTGGTTCCTCAACGGCGAGAGCGGCGAGGTGCAGGGCACAGCCGGCCCCGCCCTCGAAGTCGGGACGGTTCAGGAAGATGCAGGCGCCGTCCACCACCCGGGTGGCGGTCCGGGCCTCGTCGGCGTAGATGCCGCCCGTGCCGGCCTCGGCATGGTGCTCAAAGCCCTCGGGTTCGAGCATGGCCGCCAGCGCACCGATCATCCGTGCCTCGTCCTCGCCGTCGAGCTCTGCCCCGACCGAGCAGCAACCCTGTCCGAGGTGTTCGGCCGGCTCGTCGAGGATGCCGAGGCAACCCCGCCCGAAGAGGCACGTCCAGCGCGACCGCAGGAACTCCTCGTCGAAGCGCCAGGTGGTCGGGCCATCGACGATGTCCATCAGACCTGGAGGGTACCGAGCCAGCCCAGGGCGCCTTCGGCGGCGGCGACCCCAGTGCTGAAGCACGCCTGGAGCAGGTAGCCGCCGGTGGGCGCCTCCCAGTCGAGCATCTCGCCAGCCACGAAGGTCCCCGGCCGGTCGCGGAGCATGAACCCGTCGTCGACGCCGTCGAGGGAAACGCCGCCGGCTGTCGAGATGGCCCGTCCGATCTGCATCGGTGCGGCCAGACGGAGGGGCAGCGCCCTGAGGAGTTGGGCGAGGTCGACGGCCTCGGTCGGGAGCCGGTTGCCGGTGACCTCCCGGAGCAGGCCGACCACCACTGGCGCCAGGCCGGCCCGGCCGAGGCCCGTGGCCATCGAGTCCTTGGCTCGGCGCCGGTCGAGGCGGGCGACGACCGTCGACAGGTCGACTGCGGGGAGCAGGTCGATCCGCAGCTCTGCCTCCCCGTCGGCGTCGATGGTGTCGCGCAGGCCAGAGGCCAAGGCGTAGATCGGCCCTCCCTCGATGCCGTGCTCCGTGATGACCGCATCCCCTCGCGAGGTCGCGGCGCGGTGGGCGAGCGCCACGTCCTTGAGCGGAGCGCCGGCGAACCGCTCGCGGAACACATCGCTCCACCCCACGACGAAGCCACAGTTGGTCGGACGGAGCGGCGTCACGCCGACGCCGACGCCGGTGAGGTGGGGCACCCACGCCCCGTCGGAGCCGGTGCGGGGCCAGCTGGCCCCACCGAGGGCGAGCACGCAGGCGTCAGCCCGGACGACGATCGGTGATCCCGCATCGTTGAGGAAGGCGAGGGCGCCGTCCCCATCCCAGCCGACCCAGGTGTGTCGAGTCCGCACGTCCACCTCCAGGTCGGCCAGGCGCCGCAGCCATGCGCGCAGCAACGCCGTGGACCGGAGGCCGAAAGGGAACACCCGACCGCTCGAACCGACGAAGGTGACCTCGCCCAGCCCCTCGCTCCAGGCCCGGAGGGCGGTCGGGTCGAACCCTCCGATGGCCGGCGCGACACGGGCCCGGGCAGGGCCATAGCGGTCGAGCAGATCGGCGAGTGGCTCGCTGTGGGTGAGGTTGAGACCGCCGCGGCCGGCGACCTGCAGCTTGCGACCGACCGTCGGCATCCGTTCGAACACCGTCACCCCCACGCCGGCGCGCGCCAGCACCTAGGCCGCCATCAGCCCGGCGGGGCCGCCGCCCACCACCGCCACCTGGGTCGTGATGGTCGGGTCGGGCATGGGAGACAACGATGCCGTCGCCACCCCTCGCCGGGCGAATGCTCGCCGATAGCGTCAGGGGCGTGTCCGTGCCCCGCCGGTTCCGTCGTGGTGCCTTTGACGAGGGGACGCTGGCGGGGCGGACGTCGACGGTGGCGGCGGTGCTGGTGGCCAGGAACGAGGCGACCACCATCGCCCGGGCGCTGGCACCGCTGCAGCCGTTGCGGGCGCGGGGCCTCCTCGACCGCCTCGTGGTGGTCGATGGCGGCTCGGTCGACGGCACCGCTGATCTGGCAGAGGCTGCGGGGGCCGAGGTGCTGGACGCCGCCTCCGTCCTCCCCGAGCTGGGCCCCGTGCTCGGCAAGGGCGACTCCATCTGGCGCACCGTCGTCGCCGTCGAGGCGGACGTCCTGGCCTTCCTCGATGCCGACCTCATCGGGCGCTACGACGAGTACGTCCTCGGCCTGCTCGGGCCGCTGCTGGTGGATCCGGACGTCCGCTTCGTGAAGGGCGCCTTCCGTCGCACCCGGGTGGGCGAGGAGGACCCTCGCCACTTGGACGGCGGACGGGTCACCGAGATGGTGGCCCGGCCTCTGCTCAACCTCCTCCGCCCAGACCTGGCCGCGTTCTACCAGCCGCTGGGCGGGCAGGTGGCCGCCCGTCGGCGTGACCTCGCCGCCGTGGCGATCCCCACCGGCTACGCCGTGGAGATCGACATGCTGGCGACCATGGTGGACCGCTTCGGGCACGGAGCCGTGGTGGAGTCGGACCTCGGGCGGGTGGTCAACCGGGAGCGCACGGTCGAGGCGCTCGTGCCCATGGCCCAGGAGGTCATGTACGGGCTGCTCCACGCGCAGCGACCAGGGCTGCCCTGGACCCCGTACGTCCGTCCGGAGCCCGAGGGCGGCATGGCGCCTGCGCTGACCCATGAGGTCGTGCACCGACCTCCGGCCGCAACCCTGGTTCAGGGGCTGGACGGTGGAGCGGGCTCGCGACGCAGGGACATCGGCAGCTCGTAGTCCTCGGCCACCTCGGTGCGGCCCTGGAGGGCGTCGAGCACGGCCAGCACGTCACGGGTGGCGGCCACATCGTGGACTCGCACGATGCTCCCCGGCTCGGCGGTGGCGTGGGCGATGGCCGCCATCGTGCCGGCCAGCCGCTGCCGGGGAGGCTTCTGCAGGATGGCGCCGATGAAGTCCTTGCGGCTGAGGGCCAGCAGCACCGGACGTCCGAGGGCGCGCACCTCGTCGAGGTGCCGGAGGACCTCGATGGTCTGGGCGGGGGTCTTGGCGAAGTCCGGGCCCGGGTCGAGGATCAGCGCCTCCTCGGGCACCCCGAGGGCGGTCGCCACCTTCACCCTGTCGCGCAAGAAGGCGACGACGTCGGCCACCACGTCGTCGTAGAAGGACGGGTCGACCAGTCGCACCTTCGGGAGCGACCGGGTGTGCATGATCACCAGGGCCGCCCCCCGGTCGGCGCACGTCCGAGCCACCTCCGGGTAGAGGAGGCCGCTCACGTCGTTCACGATGGCGGCTCCGGCGTCGACGGCCCGCTCCGCCACCTGCGGCTTGTAGGTGTCCACGCTGATGATCACGTCGGGCCAGGTGGCGTGGATGGCTTCGATGACGGGCACGACGAGGCCGGCCTCCACCTCGGCGTCTGTCTCCGGCACGCCGGTGATGGCGGACTGGCCGCCCACGTCGATGATGTCCGCCCCCTCGGCGATGAGCTCGGTCGCCAGGGCCACGCGGGCGTCGAGGCCGACGCGGTGGCCGCCGTCGGAGAACGAGTCGGCGCTGGCGTTGACGACCCCCATCACGAGGGTCCCGTCGACCGTCAGCCGTCGGTCGCCGACGCGCAGCACGGGGGCGGGCATCCGCGCACCGTACTCAGGAAGACGGACGTGTCGACTCTGGTACCCATGGCCCCACCGATCGACCGACCGGCGAGTCGACCAAGCGAGACGTCACGGACATCTAGCTCAGACGTCGCTCGCTTCGGCCTGGTCCGATCGATCGAGGGTGTCGTAGCGCTTCAGCACGGCCTCCAGGGCCGCCCGCTCGTCCGCCACCACATCCATCCACGCGCTCAAGGTCCGGAAGCCCTGCTCGGTGACGCCGTAGACGTGGCGGGTGGACCCGGCGGTGGAGTCGGTCTCCCACGAGTGGAGCAGGCCGTCTCCTTCGAGGTCGGCCAGCGCCCGATAGATGCTGGGACGGTCGACCGGACCGAACCCGATGCGGAGGAGCGAATCGACGAGCCGGTAGCCGTGGCGTGGCTCCTCGGCGAGGAGCAGCAGGAGCGACGGGTACAGGAAGTGACGTGGAGCGGCGATGTCGAAGCGGCAGCGTCCCTTGTGGTCGTGCATGGCATCTTCCGCTCCGTGGCTTCGATCGCGGCCCCCACCCCCATGGACGCACCGGCGTCCACCCCCGGGATGTGCCGGATACCCTCCCATAACGGTCGCTCCGATGGCGGTCGGGGGGAGAGGCCACGTTGATCCTGGGAGAGGTCGCCCCGTCCATGGCCACCGCCGCCCTGGCCCTGGCCCGCCGCTTCGCCGCTGGCGCCACGCTGTGGTGCTGGGCCCCCGGCCAGCCCGAGCACGCGCAGCACGTGGCCGTGGAGTTCGTGCACCCGGTGATCGTGGGCACTCGGGCGCTGCCGGCGGTGGCGCTGCTGGGCGACGACGCCATCGGCACCCTCCGCCCGATGGCGCGCGCCGGTGACGTCCTCTTGGTGGTGGCGGGCGCCGACGTGCCCCTCGGGGGCGCGCTGCGCCGAGCCGAGGCCTGGGGCCTCACCACCATCCGCCTCGGAGCCGGACCCAGCCCCCTCGACACCCCCGCCGACCACGTACTCTGGCTGGACCCGGACCCGGCCGCCGGCCACGACGGCCGGCTCGTGCTCGGCTACCACCTGCTCTGGGAGCTCACCCACGTCTGCTTCGAGCACCCCGGCCTGCTCGTCGAGATCGTCGACGACGCACCCCTCTGCACCACCTGCTCCGACGAGGGGCGCCTGGCGGAGGTGATCGTCAGCGACCAGGACGACGCCATGGTCCGCACGGCCGCCGGCACCGAACAGGTGAGCACCCTGATGGTCGGCCCGGTGCGCCCCGGCGACCTCGTGCTCGTCCACGCCGGCACCGCCATCACCCGGGTCGACCCATGACGGACTTCCTCTACCCGTTCATCGAGGGCGACGAGCGAGACGCCGGTGCGCTCCTCGAGGACCTGGCTCGTTCGGCCGAAGCCAAGGCGTCGCTGAGCGCAACCCTTCGACACGACACGCTGGTGGCTCTCGACGCAGAGCTGGACGCCGCGGCCGTCGCGATGGCGTCGCGCTTCGGTCTGGGAGCACGCTTGTACGCCTTTGGCAACGGCGGGAGCTCCACGGATGCCGCCGGGGTGGCGTCGCTGTTCGGGCGGCCCCCATCTGGGGCGCCGCTCCCCGCTCGCTCTCTGGTAGCCGACCACGCCGTGCTGACGGCGCTGGCCAACGATGTCGGGTACGACCTCGTGTTCTCCCGCCAGCTCATCTCCACCGCCGAGCCCGCCGACATCGCCCTCGGCCTCTCCACCAGCGGCAGCTCCACCAACCTGCTCGAGGCCTTTGCGCAGGCCGGGCGAATGGGCCTCCTCACCATCGGGATCGCCGGCTACGACGGTGGCACCATGAAGGCGTCGGACACGATCGATCACTGCCTCGTGGTGCGCTCCGATAGCGTCCACCGAATCCAGGAGGCCCAGAGCGCCATCGTGTTCACGCTCTGGGAGCGTGTCCAGCGCCTCCTCGTCGAGGGGGTCGCGCATGTCCAGTGAGGCTCGGGAATCTGCGGTGCTCGAGCGCATCGAGGCCTTCCGGCGCCGCCGTCCCAAGATGACCGACGAGATCGTCACCCTCGCCCACGGCGCGGGAGGCAAGTCCTCCGCGGCGCTGATCGACGCCGTGTTCCTCGAGGCCTTTGCCAACGATGCGCTGGCCCCGCTGGAAGATGCCGCCCGCCTCGACCTGCCCCATGGCGACCGCCTGGCCTTCAGCACGGACTCCTTCGTCGTGCGGCCTCGGTTCTTCCCTGGCGGGTCCATCGGGCACCTGGCCGTCCACGGCACCGTCAACGACGTCGCCATGCTGGGGGCCCGCCCGCAGTGGCTGTCGGCCGCCTTCGTCATCGAGGAGGGCTTCCCGGTGGCCGAGCTGCGCGACATCGTCGCGGACATGGCCGAGGCGGCCGGGCTGGCCGGCGTGGCCATCGTCGCCGGCGACACCAAGGTGGTGGACCGGGGGGCGGCCGACGGGCTCTACATCACCACGGCCGGCATCGGCGTCCTGCCCGAGGGCCGCACCCTCGGCGCCGAGCTGGTGCAGCCGGGTGACGTCGTCATCGTGTCGGGCACCATCGCCGACCACGGCATGGCCGTGATGCTCGCTCGCGGAGATCTCGCCCTCGAGGCCGACATCCGCTCGGACACCGCGCCGCTAGGAGACCTGGTCGAGGCGCTGTTCGCGGCGGCGCCGTCCACCCGGTGGCTGCGCGATCCCACCCGCGGTGGCCTGGGCACCGTCTGCAACGAGCTGGCCAAGGCCACCAACCTGGCCGTGGTGCTCGACGAGGCCCTCCTGCCCATCGACCCGGCCGTGAACGCGGCCTGCGACCTGCTGGGGATCGACCCTCTCTACGTCGCCAACGAGGGCAAGCTCGTGGCCATCGTGGCCGCCGAAGAGGCTGATGCCGCCCTCGCCGCCCTCCGCGCCGAGCCCGTCGGCGCCGGAGCCGCCGTCATCGGTGAGATCAACGCCGACCCCGAGGGGATCGTCGTGCTCCTCACCACCTTCGGCGGCACCCGCATCGTCGACATGCTCGTCGGCGACCCGCTCCCGCGGATCTGCTGACCGGTCCCGTGGCGGTGCGCCAGCGCGTCCGCGTCACGGGCACCGTGCAGGGGGTCGGGTTCCGCCCCTTCGTGTACCGACACGCCACCCGGCTGGGCCTGGTCGGCTGGGTGCGGAACGACAGCGCCGGCGTGCTGCTCGAGGTGGAAGGGGCCGAGGCCGCCCTCCACGAGATCGTGCGGCTCCTCGTGGACGACGCGCCACCGCTGGCGCTGGTGGACGGTGTGCGGGCCGAGGCCATCGATGCGATCGGAGAGGCGGGCTTCACCATCCTCGAGAGCGACGCAGCCGGTGCCACCACCGCCCCAGTGAGCATCGACACCGCCACCTGCGAGGCCTGCCTGGCCGAGGTGGACGATCCTGCGAACCGTCGCCACCGGTACGCCTTCACGAACTGCACCAACTGCGGGCCCCGCTACACCATCGCCCTGTCGGTGCCCTACGACCGTCCCGCCACGACCATGGCCCGCTTCACCATGTGCGCAGCCTGCCAAGCGGAGTACGACGACCCGGGGGACAGGCGCTTCCACGCCCAGCCCAACGCCTGCGCCGACTGCGGGCCGACGCTCCGCTGGACCACCCTCGATGACGAGGGGGCGGTGGAGGGCGATGCCGCCATGGTCGACGCCATCGACGCGCTGCAAGCCGGCCGGGTCGTGGCCGTCAAGGGCATCGGCGGCTTCCACCTGGCCGTCGACGCCACCGACGAGGCGGCGGTGGCCGAGCTCCGTCGTCGCAAGGCTCGCGACGACAAGCCCTTCGCGGTGATGGTGCCGAACCTGGATGCCGCGCAGGCTCTCTGCGAGCTGAGCCCGGCGGCGGTGGAGGCCCTGGTCCACGCCGGCCGGCCGATCGTGATCGCGCCGAGACGGGAGGGGGCTGCGGTGGCCGCGGGAGTGGCGCCCGGTCTGGCCGAGCTCGGGGTCCTGCTGGCCTACACGCCCGTCCACCACTTGCTCTTGGCGGGCGTCGGCCGTCCGCTCGTGATGACCAGCGGCAACCTGAGCGACGAGCCCATCGCCCATGAGGACGACGACGCCCGGGCTCGCCTGGCCTCACTCGTCGACGGGGTGCTGGGGCACGATCGTGGCATCCACATCCGCTGCGACGACTCCGTCGTGCGGAGCACCAGCCGAGGTCGTACGCAGGTGCTGCGCCGGTCGCGCGGCTTCGCCCCGAGACCGCTTCCGTTGGTGGTGGCCGCTTCCCGGCCGATCCTCGCGGTCGGGGCCGAGCTCAAGAGCACGGTGGCCATCACCCTGGGGGCCGATGTGGTGGCGAGCCACCACATCGGCGACCTCGAGCACCTGGCGACGTATCGCTCGTTCCTGCAGGCCATCGATCACCTTCGCACCCTCTACGGCGTGACGCCGGAGGTGGTCGTCCACGACCTCCATCCCGAGTATCTCTCCAGCAAGCTGGCCGCCGACCTGGACCTGCCCGCCATCGGGGTGCAGCACCACCACGCCCACATCGCCTCCTGCCTGACCGAGCACGGGCGCGCCGACCCGGTCGTCGGACTGGCCTTCGACGGGCTGGGCTACGGCACCGACGGCACCCTCTGGGGCGGCGAGCTGCTCGTCGCCGACCTCCGCGGCTTCGAGCGGGTTGGCCACCTCGCCCCGGTAACGATGCCAGGTGGGTCAGCGGTGATCCGTGAGCCCTGGCGCATGGGGGTGGCCTGGGCTCAGCGAGCCGGCCTGGAGGACGGGTTCGATGACCCGCGACGCTCGGCAGTGGCAGATCTCGTGGAGCGTGGGCAGGGTCCGGTCACCACGAGCATGGGCCGGCTGTTCGACGCCGTGGCCGCGCTCCTCGGGCTGCGAGCGGTCGTCTCCTACGAAGCGCAGTCCGCCATCGAGCTCGAGGCGCTGGCCCGGACGGTCCCCCGTGCGGAGGCCCTCACGCTCGACGTCGATGTGGACCGTGACGCCACCGGTGGGATCGTCATCGATCCGACGACCCTGGTGGCTGCCCTGGTGGGTCGGTACCGAGACGGGGCTCCGACCGCTCTGCTCGCCGCCACCTTCCACGAATCGATCGGCCTGGCGGCGGCTCGCGGCGCGGTCATGGCGGCGACCGACCGCGGTCTCGGCACGGTCGCCCTCAGCGGAGGCGTGTTCCAGAACCAGCGGTTGAGCGAGGTGGTGGAGGACGCCCTCACCGCCGCCGGTCTCGAGGTGCTCGTCCACCGCATCGTCCCGCCCAACGACGCCGGCATCAGCATCGGCCAAGCCGCCGTGGCCGCATCCTGCACCTGAGCAGGTACGGTCAATGCCAGACCACGAGGCTCCGCGGACGGGTGAGGGAGACGATGGGCGCCGAGACGCTGACGAGCACGGGCGTGGCCGGTGGCTATCGCCACGAGGTCCTGCTGTACGCAGGCGAGGAGGAGTTCCTCGAGGCGACGATCAGATTCATCGTAGGTGGGTTGGCGGTCGAAGAGCCGGTGCTGGTGGCGGTCAGCGCCCGCAAGATCGCCCGCCTGCGCGACAACCTCGGGTGGGACGGCCATTGGGTGAGCTTCATCGACATGGCGGACCTGGGCACCAACCCTGGCCGGATCATCTCGGCCTGGCGCCAGTTCGTCCACGACCACCGCGATCATCCTCACCTCCGGGGCATCGGTGAGCCCATCTGGGCCGAGCGTCGGCCGGACGAGCTCATCGAGTGCCAGCAGCACGAGCTCCTCCTCAACGCCGCCTTCCCGCCGGACCGACCGTGGCGGCTCCTGTGCCCCTACGACACCTCGGTCCTCGACCCGGACGTGATCCTCGAGGCAGAGCGCAGCCATCCCTTCGTGCAGCACGGGCACGACCACCAGCTCAGCGCCGTGTACCAGGGTGAGGAGGCAAGGCTCGGTGACCTCCTCCAGGCGCCCCTCCTGCCGGCTCCGCCGGGATGGCGCCAGCGGTCATTCGACGAAGGGTCCCGCTCCGGGGTGCGGCTGCTGATCATGGATCTCGTGCCGCAGGTGACACGTGAGCGTGCCGCCGACCTCGCCCGGGCGACGGACGAGGTCGTTGACAACAGCCTCCGCCACGGTGGCGGACGCGGCACCGCGCGCGTGTGGCACGACCATGACGCGGTGGTGTGCGAGGTCCACGACCAAGGCCAGATCGCCGACCCCCTCGTGGGTCGTGGGCTGCCGCCGTCCACCACGGTTGACGGTCGGGGCCTCTGGCTCGTCCACGAGCTCTGCGACCTCGTGCAGGTGCGCTCGTCAGGGGCCGGCACCGTGGTGCGCATGTCGATGCGGCGCTGACGGCCCCTCAGCGGTCATCGTCCGCGAAGCGCACCGGCATGGCGCCACGACCCATGCCCCAGGTCGAGCCCCCGAGGCGGCCCTCCTCCAGCGG